>CAJBAP010000090.1 GCA_903950295.1 uncultured Rhodocyclaceae bacterium | reverse complement strand
GGTCGTTGCGGACGACCATGACCGGCAAGCCCACTGGCACTGCTGCACTGTTGCCAGCCGCACCGAGTGCTTCATTCAGCGCCGTGACATCCAGCCGATGAGCGCAGAGCACACGAAAGCGGTTGAAGCACGCGAACAGTTCGTGGGGTGGCAAGCCCGCTGCCACGCCCTCCAGATATGAGTGATAACCGGCCTGCGCTGCAACGATCAGCGCCCGCCTGTCGTCACTACCCTGCGCCTGCCAGTCGATGTCGTCCGCTCCGGTTTGCAACAGCGCGACTGCGGCGGTCCCATCACCCGCCCTTAGACACTCGGCCAGGCGGCCGATACCGCTGGTGCTGGCGAAACGGAAACTCGTTGTCAGCGGTGCCACACAATGCGCCAGACCTGCGCTGGCGCAGAGATCGGCGAAAACCGCACCGGCTTCGACGGCAGCCAACTGATCACGGTCGCCGAGCATGATCAGACGGGCGGTGGCGGGCAGCGCAGCAAGCAGATGTGCCATCAGCGACAAGTCGATCATCGAGGCCTCATCGACGACCAGCACATCGACCGCCAGCGGCCTTTCGCGATCATGACGAAAACCGCTGCCATTGCTACCCATGCCGCGCATGCCGAGCAACCGATGCAACGTGGTTGCACCTACCTCGATGGTACTGCCCGCCTCCTGCAGCGCTTCCGCCATGCGTGCCGCAGCCTTGCCGGTCGGCGCCGCCAGCGCGATGCGCGGCGCAGAGTGGCCCGCCAATGCAGCCTGTGCGCAAAGCAGGTCGATCAGCCGTGCCAGGGTAGTGGTCTTGCCGGTACCGGGACCACCAGAAATCAGCGTCAGGCGATTGACGAGTGCACCACGAGCGGCGGCGCGCTGGCCCGCATCGGCAAAAGATTCAAGCAGCGCAGCCTCAAGTGTCGGGTCGAGCCCCATTGGCGCGGTGGTGCGTTCCTGCAGGTCGAGCGCCACTTGCTGTTCGTAAGTCCAGTAGCGCCGCAGGCTCAGGCGCCGACCATCCCAAACCAGTGGCGTCCAGTCGTCCGCACCACCAACGATGGCAAGATCGGTCAGGCGCGCGCGAAATGTGGAACGCTGTGACGCATCCATCTCGCCCGCCCACGGCCCCCAGCCGGCGTCTCTATCGAGGTCGGCACACACATGACCGGCATGCGTCGCCAGCGTGGCCAGCGTGACAGCCAACTGGGCAGTGGGATCGTTGCCGCCGAGAAAACGAGAAAGCTGGCGCACGATGGCCGGCAGGGCGAGCTGGCTCATGCGCTTTGTCCTACCAGAAAAGTATCGATTTCCCGATCGTCCGGACGCGCGAAATACACCCCGGCGGTGGATGACGGACCCATGCCACGCAGGAACAGGTAGAACACACCACCGAAGGCTTCTGCCCAGTCGAGGTCAGGCTCGCGCAGCGCCAGTGCGCGCTTCAAGGCTGCGGCATAGATGCGCAATTGCAGGTCGTAGCGGTGGGCGTGCATGGCGACGGCAAGCTGTGCTGGCGCGTAATCTTCGGCGCGATCACCGAGCCAGTTCGACTTGTAATCGACGATGTACCAACGCCCGGCATGGCGAAACACCAGATCGATAAAGCCCTTCATGTAGCCCGCCCGCCCCGCAGCCGAAGCGAGTGGAAAAGTAAATTCCAGTTCGATCAGACGTACATCGCGGGCAAGCTGCGCCAGACATAAGCCATCACCGTCAAGCGGCGTGGCAACGACGTCGGCAACCATGCGCGTCAGCACCGACTGCCACTCCTGCGGATAGCCAAACTCATCCAGCACGGCAGTAGCCAGAGGTTCTACCGGAATCCGTCCCTGAAAATCGACGCGTTCCAGCAGTGCATGCAGGCAGCTGCCAGCACGGGTACCGCGCGGGAAATCGAACAGGCGCGTAAAACCGGAAGAAAAAGTCGGCGCTGGCGGTACGGCACTATGGGGAATATTTGTGGCAATGGCATCGCGATCCGGTGCCTCGTCGTCATCCAAGCGTGCCGCCAGGGCGGAAAAGCTGCTGACCCGCCAGGGCGCAGGAATTGCAGCATTGAATGGACGCGGCGCCAATGCAGGCGCGACAGGCACTGGCAATGCGGGCATGGTGACGTTGGCCTCGGGTACGGGCACAACCGACAGAGCACCTTTCAGACCTGCCGCCAGCAGTTGCAGTTTGCCGAACAATGCAGCTTCGTCGAGTTTTGTCAGCCATTCAGCGAAAGCGAAATCCTCGCCCGCGCGCGGCCCGAACAACAACCACGCCAGAGGAGATCGCGCACAATTATTGACCTTGCCCCAGGTAACGATACAGCGGTGCTCGGCGCGGGTCAGCGCCACATAGGCGAGGCGCAATTCCTCGGCGACGTCTTCACGATCAGCCTGCCCACGCAACTCATCGATCTGCGGTGATCCGAAATCGAGACAGGCATGACCTGCTTCACCACCGGCGTCCTCTTCACGATCGGCACGCAGATGCGCCAGCACCGGCCACCGCTGGCTGTCCGCCTCTGGGCCATGCCAGAGAAATGGGCAGTAGACGATCGGGTACTGCAAGCCTTTGGCGGCATGAATGGTGACAATACGCACCAACTGGGCATCACTTTCGAGCCGCAACTGGTTCTCCTCGGCCTCGGCACCCTCACGGGCGCGAACCAGGTAGCGTGCCAGCGCTTCGATATCGAGCGTACCGGCATGCTCCGCCGCCTGGAGCAACTCGGCCAGATGACGATAATTCGTCAGGCGTCGCTCGCCGTCGGGTTGTGCCAATACCCGTGCGACGACATTTTCGCGCCGCAACAAGCGACGCCACATGGCCATGAAACCCCGTTCGCGGAACAACAGCAAATCGTCATGAAAACAGCCCTGGCGTTCACTCCAGGCGGGTTCGTCACTTGACCATGACAGCAGCTGGGCCGCATCTGCCCCCAGCAGCACCGTGGCCAGGGCAGCCCGCACCAGGCCGGCGCGCGTGGGCGCAGCAACAGCCAGCAACAGGCGCTCGACTTCGATGGCCTCGTCGCTTTGCCAGACGCTACCGCCCCCCATGCTGACACTGGCGATGCCTCGCCGCGCCAGCGCAGATCGTACTGCTTCACCCTGATGGTGCTTGCGCACCAGCACCGCAATGTCGCCACCACCCAGCGCACGCGGACCAAGGCATGCCCTCCCGTCAGCCGCCAAGGCAAGCAGGCGCGCGATGTCGGACGCGACTGCCGCCGCTGCCATATCGAGCGCGCTGTCTTTTGTGAAGCTCTTGGTACCGGCTGGCTGCATCATCGTCCACAGCGTCAGCGGTGCAGCCGCATCGTCGATGCGGCATTCCTGCCGGGTCATCTGTGCCGGAATGGCCGGCTCGAACGTCAGGCCATCGAGCAGGAAAGGATGGGGGCGTTCAAACAGGCAATTGACGGCCGCCAGCAAGGCCGGATCAGAACGCCGGTTTTCCAGCAAGGCATAGCCGGTATCGGCCTGCCGGCGTGCCGCAAGATAGGCAAATATATCGGCACCGCGAAAACCATAGATCGCCTGCTTGGGGTCACCGACGAATACCAACGGGTGATCTGCCTCACCGAAGATGCCGGAAAAGATAGCCAGTTGCAGCGGATCAGTATCCTGAAATTCATCGACCAGCGCTGCCCGGTAACGCTGGCGCAGACTTTGCGCCAGGCTCGCCCCACCCGGCCCTTGCAGCGCCCGTGCCAGATCGGCGAGCAAGTCATCGTAGGACTGCTGGCCGGCATGACGTTTTCGCGCAGAGAGCTCATCGCGCGCCACACCCAGGAAGTCGTGCAGCAGACGACGGCTGGCCAGTTCGAAAGCAACTTCGAGGTGGACGGCCGCCTGCAGCAGGGCATCGACAGCAGCAAAAAATGGATGCGTGGCCGACGGGCTGGCCTTCGTATAGGCAGCTTCGATCTTCTCGAGCCCAAAAAACGCCACCGCCTCGGGCAGGGGAAATTGTGGGTCGGCCACAGTGAAGCAATGCTCCAGCAATGCGAGATGCGTGGCCAGCTTCGCCGGGGCAAAGGTACGTTGATTCAGGCGAGCAGTTTCGATCCACGCCCGCACATCAACACCGGCACTCTGCCAAAGCACACGGGCCTGGGCATAAGCAACGGCAAATGCGTCCTCAGCAACGGCACGCTGATTCTCTGCCGGAGCCACAAGTTGCGCATCGATACGTCCGACATGATTTTTCACTCGTGTTGCCAGCCCCTCCGGGCCACCAAATCTTTTGATCAGCCAGCCGGCCCAATGCGCTGTTGCCCCGGCCATCGCCTTGCGCCAGGCATCGCGCGCTATGGCGGCGAGCATCTCGCCCTGATCGGCAATCAACTCGTGCTCGAACGCGTAGCCCGCAGCAAAAGCCGTTTCGGCCAATGCGCGCTGGCAAAAACCGTGGATAGTGAAAATGGCCGCTTCGTCAAAGCTTTCGATGGCCAATCGCAGCCGCAGCTGCGCCTGTTGCGTATCGACGCGAGTGATCAGGGCCTGAAGATAGGCATCCGCCGATTCGCCCGCTATGCACGCCGCCAGCGCTTCGCTCAGCCGCGCACGAATGCGCCCACGCAACTCACCGGTGGCTGCCCGCGTATAGGTCACCACCAGAATCTGGCCAATCTCCAACTCCTGCTCGAGCAAGAGGCGCAGCACCAGCGCGGTGATCGTCCAGGTCTTGCCCGTACCGGCACCGGCCTCCAGCAGACGCGTATCGGTCAATGCCACTTCGAACGGGCTGGCGAGAGGGGTGAAATGCCGTTCAGCCATCACCGACTTTTTCCATTTTCATGGCTGTGCGCAGGGGAGTGAAGATGCGCGTTGCCCACTGTTGAAAACTTTTACCCAGCGGGTCATCGCTCTGGTCGCGTAACGCCAGACGCAGATAAGGGTCGTCGCACTCACCAGTAATCTTCTGGTAAGGCGAACCTTCCCACGCACTGCGCCAGTTGGCTTTCTGCCCCATCCAACTCCAGGCAGTTTTGGCGTAGAACGGCACAGGCTCGCGCAGGCCCTCGCGATAAACGTCGAGCAAGTCGGTTAGATATTCGGCCGCCTGGGATTGAGGAGGCAGAGTCGTCACGCCATCGTGCGCCACCAGCACACTCTGGCGCACCACTCCGTCGGGGGCAGCAACTTGCAGCAGCAGATGATCGAGCCATAGCCGCAACAGATCTTGCGGTCGGGCTTTGCCATAGCGCACGCGCCACAAGCCCTGTGCCGACAGTCCGTCAAGGCGGCCACTCAAGCAGGTTCGGCCATCGTGAAAACTGGCCTCGCAGGGCGGCATGACTGCGGCTTCAGCCCAAGGGCGTGCCGTCTTCCATAGCGGCAGTGCTTCGTTGCAAGCAGCCGTGCAGGCCAGCTCGCCGGCAACACCATGCGGCAGCCAGCCACGGGCGCGCAGCACACGCACGGTCTCCTGCGGCGGCACACCCTCACCGCAGGCAAGGAAGAAAGCTTCGCGCAGACGATAACTATCGAGCTTGCTGGCAACAAAGGGTTCGTGAATTTCGAGCAACTCCTCGCTTTCTTCGAGATGAATACCCAATTGCTCACGCAGATAGAAACGCACGGGGTGCGTGATAAATCGTTGCAAGCGATCAAGCTCCACGCTAGCGATATCCGCCGCTTCAATTTGCCCGCCGGCTGCCAGAAACGGGCTGGCCATACGCACGCTATTAGTCACGCAATGTTCCGCGTCGTAACTGAACAGCGCTGGATTGGCATGATCGAAATAAGCCGCACTGAAAGGCTGCAACGGGTGCTGCACGACCAACTGCGCCACGGTGTCACCCGTCATGGCCGCCAGGGTATCGAGCAACTCGGCGAGCGGTGCGGCCGGTGGCAGTTCGACATTGCTGCGCACATCGCGTCCGGCATACGTTATCAGCAGCGCGTCTTCGGCACACAGCAGGACTTCGAGAAAAGCATGCCGCTCCTCACCGCGCCGGTTGTAATCGCCGGCCCGGGCATGTTGCGCGATGAGGTCGAAGCTCAGCGGTGCCACCGGTCGCGGCCAGGTGCCGTCATTCATGCCAACCAGGCAGATCACCCGCGACGGCACCGGCCGTCCGGGCTGCAAAGCTGCGATCGTCGCTGCCCCGGAAGCAAAGGCTTTCGCCGGTGCGCGCTCGACGAGCTGTGCATCCAGTTCGCGCAGCATTACGGACAAGGGCAGGAGAACATCGCAATCCGCCTTGCGTGCCAAGGCAGCCAAGGTAGCAAGTGCCTCACGCAGTTGCTGCACTTGCCCTTCCTCCGCCTCTTGCGGAGCGAGAAAGCGTTCCAGCACCTCGGTCAGCATGCTTATCCAGTCAGCGGCAGACCGTACCTGTGCCGTCTCGCCAGTGCCGACTTTTTCTGCGAGAGCAAACAGGGCATCCGCATAGTCAGCGAAGCGCCCCAGCAATTCAGCACGTGCACCCTCGATACCCGCCACGGGCAACACGTCGTCAACCAGGCGTTCCGGCACATCGGGCATCGCCACGCCCAGCAACAGACGTTGCAAGCCCGCACGCCAGGTATGTTCCTCATCCGCGGGCAAACCACGCCGCTCACGTGCCCGGCTATCCACGCCCCAGCGAATCCCTGCCGTCGCAATCCAGTCGCGCAACTGCGGCAGCTCGCTTGCGTCAATGCCGAAAGCACAGCCCACAGCCGGTTCCTCCAGCAAGGCCATGACACTTTCGGCGTCGAGTTCACCTGCCGCCACGGTAAACACGCGCCGCAGAGAACGCCATAACAGCAACTGGCCAAGGGGTCGGTCAGCTACCGCGCAGGGAATACGCTGACCATGAGCGGCATGCATCAGCACCGCCTCGACAGCCGGCGCATACGTTTCGATATCCGGGGTGAGAATCAGGATGTCTGCGGGCCGTAGTTCTGGCAAGGTTTCGAACAAGGCGAGCAAGCAATCGTGCAACACTTCTGCTTCACGTAGCGCGCCATGGCAGGCATGGACCTGCAGCGAGTCATCCACAGCGACGGCAGTGCTGACGGTCAACTCGAGAATGTCGCGCTGCAACGCACCGAGCAGAGTCGTCGGTGGATCGACGAAGTAGTGGTGCTCCCTGCTGGCCATTTGCGAACTGATGTCAGCCAGACGCACCACCGCAGTTTGCCGCGCCCGCCCCAGCGAGGCCAGCAAAGGGTGTCCGACATCGAACAGGGACGCAGCCTCCGGGTTCTCTATCTCCATGCGCAAGCGTGCGCGCGCACGCTCGATGTCACCCCAATACTCACGGCTGGGCGTCAGCACGAACACATGCAGGTCGATCCATTCGGCCAGGCCGACAAACACATCCCAGTAAAGCGCCGGCATCGATTCGACGGCAAACAGGCTGATGCGCCGGGGCAGGCGGGCACGCGCCTGTGGATACTCACGCAGGCGCGCCAGGAAACCCTCACGCGGATGTTCGGGGCCGATACCCGTCAGTTCGCCCATCAGAGCACGCCATGCACTGGCCTGCCATATTTCATCCGCCCCAAGCCCAAAAAGCTTTCCGGCATTCCATCCCACCATCCAGTCCGGTCGCTCGACGAGATAGCGTTCAAACAATCTGGCAAGCCTGTCAGCCAGTTCATGCAACTTGACGCCATCATCGTCGGCAAGGTAACGCCGTACTGCCGGGGCATCACTCGCGCGCAGCAAACGCAACAGTCGCCATTGCATCGCAGCACGGTCGAACGGATTGGCCGCCGCCACATCTGGCAGCACCCGTCCAAACAACTGCCAGACAAAAGCTGCCGGGAACGGAAAGGCAAGTTGCGTCGCTATCCCCAGAGCATCCGCAAGGCGAAACGACAACCATCGCGACACGGCGGTAGCCGAGGCAACCACATGCTCGGTTTCAAGCAAAGGCACCGGATCGGCACGCATCAGCGCCGCCAGCGCCAAGGCCAGGGTATCGGGACGATTGCTCAGATGAAGATGCAGCATGACCGAGCGATGCTATCCAGTCTGAACAAGTCAGCGGATAAAAATATTGGGAGGGGGAATTTGGGGTGGCTGATGGGGCTCGAACCCACGACAACGGGAATCACAATCCCGGACTCTACCAACTGAGCTACAGCCACCACCGTGAAAAATCTATCTACTAACTTGCATCAGTTACGAATAATACCAAGCAACTAGAGACATGAGTATCGCTATCAAATTTCGAGACTCTAACAACTCCAACTGAACCACAGCCCAGTTTCAAAACTTAATATACACAATCGGACATTATCGAATATCTTGGTCCGCCCGGCGAGACTCGAACTCACAACCCCCGGCTTAGAAG
>CAJBAP010000089.1 GCA_903950295.1 uncultured Rhodocyclaceae bacterium | reverse complement strand
TGCTTCCGCTCCGAGGCTGGCAGCTACGGCAAGGACACGCGCGGCATGATTCGTCAGCACCAGTTTGACAAGATCGAGATGGTGCAGATCGTCGCACCGGAAATGTCGTGGGAGGCGCTCGAAGCGCTGACTGGCCATGCCGAAGCCATCCTGCAGAAACTGAATCTGCCTTACCGCAAGATGGCACTGTGTGCCGGCGACATGGGTTTTTCCGCTGCCAAGACCTACGATCTGGAAGTCTGGCTGCCGGCACAGAATACCTACCGGGAGATTTCATCCTGCTCGAATTTCGAGGCCTTCCAGGCGCGCCGCATGCAGGCGCGTTGTCGTGACAAGGGTGGCAAGCCGCGCCCGGTGCATACCATTAACGGTTCCGGTCTCGCCGTCGGGCGCACGCTGGTGGCGGTGCTCGAGAACAACCAGCGTGCCGATGGCTGTGTGACGGTTCCCGCGGTGCTCAAACCCTACATGGGGGGTATCGAGGTCCTAAGCCCGCGCAGCTGACTGCTTGCCCTTTTTCTTCGGGGGCTTTTTGCGCTGTGGTGCCTTACCGAGGCTGGGCGGGGTATGGACCATCTCGAAGCGTGACAGCACGTCGAAGTAGTTGCGGATGTTTTCGACGAGGATGACCGCTTCGCCACCACGGGCCCGTCCGCTCTTCAGTCGGTTGTAATACTCGGGTTGTGCCATCAGGGGCAGTACCTGTTTCATGTCTACCCAGAGATTCGCATCGCGCTTGAGGCCGGAGGCAAAGCGCCGGGCGCCGTTCAGGTGCCCCATGCCCAGGTTGTAGGCTGCCAGGGCAAACCAGAGTCGGTCCGGGTGCTTGATCTCTTCCGGCAAGTCGTCCATCAGCAGCGCAAGGTATTTCGCGCCGGCCCGAATGCTTTCCCTTGCATCGAGGCGATTGCTCACCCTGAGCCGGTCAGCCGTGTCCTCGGTCAGCATCATCATGCCGCGCACGCCGGTCGGCGAGGTGGCGAGCGCATCCCATTTCGATTCCTGGTAAGCCAACGCCGCCAGCAGGCGCCAGTCGATGCCGGTGATCTCCTGCGCCTCCTTAAACTCATTCCTGAAATTTGGCAGGCGACCGCGCACATGCTCGAGGAAAGTTTCGATATCCCGCGTATTCAGGCGGCGGATGTGGCCGAAGTAGCGATCGTCGAGCCGTCGCAATGTGCCATCCTGTTTTGCCGATTCGATGAAGTTTGACGCCCGATCGTCCAGTGTGGCGCTGTCGGCATGGAATGCCCAGACATAGGCCAACTTTCCCGGTAGTTCAAGCGCCACGTCGAGGTCGGGGTAAAAATTCGCCGCCACGGCGAAATGCAGCTGGTCGCTGGCAGCCAGACCTTGACGGTGGCGGGCAACCTCGGCCAGCAATTCCAGTTCATTGACGCCAGGACGTTCGATGATGACGGGAGGTGGGGTAATGTTCAGCGCACGAATCGCCCGCTCTTGGGGCGCACCGGGGATCACCGTAATCTCGCGTTCGGCAAGCTTGTCGGGCGTATCGACGGGCAGACTGCTCGCGTGACGGATGACAAGTTGCTGGGTTTCACGCAATGGGGGTGTATAGCGCAACTGCGGATCGCCATACTGCGCCGGTACAGCGGCGGCGAAATGCACCTTGCGCTCGCGGACCAGCGCCATCAGCGTCAGGTAATCGGGTGCAGTGACATAACGCACCTCGACGTTGATCGTCTCGGCAAACAACTCGGTCAGGTCGCGATTGAAGCCGTTCATCCCCTCACTGGGCGGTGTGGCTTGCTGAAATACCGAGTCGGCCAGCAGCCCGACGATGAGCGGTTGTTCCGGTCCGGGCGCTTCAAGACGCGAGGAGCAACCCGCGAGCAGGGCAAGGAACAAGAAGAACGGGCCGAACAGCAGCCGAGTCAGCCGAAGCATCGATCCCCCCGTGTATGAGAGCGCCCATTGTGCCATGCTGGAAATTGGCCGGTTATAATTCGCGCCGCCGGAGAGGTGGCAGAGTGGTCGAATGTACCTGACTCGAAATCAGGCGTACTGCAAGGTACCGTGGGTTCGAATCCCACCCTCTCCGCCAAATAGCTTGTAACGACGCCCCTTTCGGGGCGTTTTTACTTCACGAACCGTCACCGGCCGTGAAATTGCGGTTTTCGTTTTTCCTTGAAGGCGCTGATACCTTCCGCGTAGTCGTTGCTGTTGTATACGACCCGCCGCAGTCCCTGAATG
>CAJBAP010000088.1 GCA_903950295.1 uncultured Rhodocyclaceae bacterium | reverse complement strand
GCCGGGCCGGCTTCGACGGCGTGCAGGAAGACGATGGACTTGCCGTGCTCGACGGCATCGAGATGCACGTTGGCGCAGGTGGCGTGATCTTCGGCCAGCCGGGTCAATTCAAAATAGTGGGTGGCGAACAGCGTCCAGGCGCGGTTCTTCTCGATCAGGTGGCGGGCGATGGCGAAGGCGAGCGCGAGACCGTCGAAGGTCGAGGTGCCGCGCCCGATCTCGTCCATCAGCACCAGTGACTTGTCCGTGGCGCCATGCAGAATCGCGGCGGCCTCGGTCATTTCGACCATGAAGGTGGAACGCCCCGAGGCCAAATCGTCCGCTGCGCCAATTCTTGTATGGATGGCGTCAATGGGTCCGAGCCGGCAGCTTTGCGCCGGCACGAAACTGCCGCAATGGGCAAGCAGGGCGATCAGCGCCGTCTGGCGCATGTAGGTCGATTTGCCGCCCATGTTGGGGCCGGTAATCAGCAGCATGCGCCGTGCCGGGTTGAGATCGAGATCGTTGGCAATGAATGCATCGACCTGGCGTTCGACGACCGGATGACGTCCGCCGCGGATATCGAGACAGGGGTACTCGAGGAATTCAGGCTGACAGTAGTCATAACGCTGGGCCGCCGTGGCAAACGCGGCGAGGCCATCAAGTTGCGCCAGTGCGCGGGAAATCTTCTGTAGGGCGGTGATGTGGCCGGCCAGATTTTCCAGCAGACTCTCATAGAGCCGTTTTTCCAGTGCCAGCGCGCGGTCGTTGGCAGAGAGCGCCTTGTCCTCGAATGCCTTGAGTTCAGGCGTGATGTAACGCTCTGCATTCTTCAGCGTCTGGCGGCGGCGATAGTCGTCCGGTACCTTGCCCACATGGGCGTGGGTGACTTCGATGTAGAAGCCATGCACCTTGTTGTACTCGACCTTGAGGCTGGGAATGCTGCTGCGCGCTTTTTCGCGTGCTTCAAGTTCGAGCAGGAACTGCCCGCAGTTGGACTGGATATTGCGCAGATCATCGAGTTCGGCGTCGAAGCCGGCGGCGATGGCACCGCCATCACGCAAGAGTGCCGGTGGTTCGGCGGCCAGCGTGCGCTCGAGTTGCGCCAGGCAGCCCGGCGGCTCAGCCAGCGCGGCACGCAAGTCTTGCAACAGTCCGCTAGCGTAGCGCGGGCCGCTAAGCAGATTGGCGATTACCGGCAAGCCACGCAGGGTTTCGCGCAGCGCGGCAAGATCACGCGGGCGGGCGCTCTTGAGTGCAATGCGGGTGCCGATGCGCTCGACATCGGCGCTACCGGCCAGTGCAACCCGCAATTTTTCCAGCAACGGCCCCGTGCCATCCTCGTCCAGTAGTGCGGCAATGGCACCATGACGGCCGATTGCCACGCTGCGGTCGGTAAGCGGGTGGTGCAGGCAATGGCGCAGCCAGCGCGTGCCCGGGGCGGTGGTGCAGGTGTCGAGCAACGAGAGGAGTGTCGGAGCCGGTTCGCCGCGCAGGGTCTCGGTGATTTCGAGATTGCGGCGCGTGGCGGTATCGAGTCGCAGCCAGCTCGATTCGCGTTCCAGCACCATGCCAGTGACGTGCGTGAGCGCCTGTAATTGCGTAGCCTGGGCGTAGCGCAGCAAAGCGCCAGCGGCACCTAATGAAAGAAATGTGGCACCTTCATCGGCAGAAAGGTAGGCGGCCAGATCGCGCGTGCCGAAATGCCCGGCCAGCAATTGTGTGGAGGTGCCTGTGTCGAAATGCCAATCGGGGCGGCGGCGCGTGCAGTTCGCCAGGTCATCCGCGAGCGACAATGTCACCGTTTCGCCAAGCAGGATTTCTGCCGGCTTGAGGCGGGTGATCTGCGCAGACAGGGCGGCAGCAGAGGTTTCCAAAAGTCGCAGCTCGCCACTGGCGAGGTTGAGCCAGGCCAGACCAATACGTTGCCGTTCAGTGTTTACAGCCAGCAGCAGGCTGTCGCTCCTGTCGTCGAGGAGCGCGGCATCGGTGAGCGTGCCGGGCGTGACGATGCGTACCACCTGCCGCTCCATCGGCCCCTTGCCGCTTGACGGGTCGCCGATCTGTTCGCAAATCGCCACCGATTCGCCTAGATTCACCAGTCGTGCCAGATATTGCTCGCAGGCGTGGTAGGGCACGCCTGCCATCGGAATCGGCTGGCCGGCCGACTGCCCACGCCGCGTCAGCGTGATGTCGAGCAGGCGTGCTGCCCTTTCGGCATCGGCATAGAAAAGTTCGTAGAAATCGCCCATCCGGTAAAACAGCAGTACGTCGGGATTTGCCGCTTTCAGTTGCAGGTATTGCCGGATCATCGGGGTGTGAGCGGCAAACGCGTCGGCGGTGGCAGACGAGACAACTGTCATGACGGGTGAAGTCAGTGTTGGGGGGAGTCGGAACGGAGCGCGTAGTTGCGGGTTGCCGCTACACAGTCCTTGACCAACTCTGGCCCGCGATAAACAAGGCCAGAATAGATCTGTACCAGTTGTGCACCGGCATCCAGTTTGGCTTTTGCCTTGGCGGCGTCGACTACGCCGCCGGCGGCGATGATGGGCAACTCTCCGGCGAGGGCGGTGGCCAGTTTCTTCACCACGAGTGTTGCGGCTTCGAACAGCGGCGCGCCCGAGAGACCGCCGGCTTCAGTGGCGTTGGGTTGGCCGGCGACCTTGCTACGGTCAAGTGTCGTATTGGTGGCGATGACGGCCTCGATGCGGTGGCGACGCAGGGCATCGGCGATGTTGGTGATCTGCGCGTCGTCGAGATCGGGGGCGATCTTCAGGGCGAACGGAACGTGGCGACCCTGTTGCTGGGCGAGTTCTGCCTGCCGTGCCTTGAGTGCGCCGAGCAGGGCATCGAGTTCCGATTCGCCCTGCAATGCGCACAGGTTCTTGGTATTGGGCGAGGAGATGTTGACGGTGATGTAGCTGGCGTACGGGTAGGCCTTGGTCAATCCGATCAGGTAGTCGTCGGCGGCTCGCTCAATGGGGGTGTCGGCGTTCTTGCCGATGTTGATGCCCAGGATGCCCTTGAAACGGGATGCCTTGACGTTGGTAATGAGGGCATCGATGCCGTGGTTGTTGAAGCCCATGCGGTTGATGATGCCCTCTACTTGGGGCAGGCGGAACATGCGGGGTTTGGGGTTGCCCGGTTGTGGGCGAGGCGTGACGGTGCCAATCTCGATGTGACCGAATCCCCAACCGGCGAGTGCATCGATGCATTCACCGTTCTTGTCGAGGCCGGCGGCGAGGCCGATGCGATTGGGGAAGTCGATGTCCATGACACGGGTCGGGGTGTCGGGTAACGGGCCGCCACCAGGAACAATTGTGCCGATGGTGCGCATGCCGGTGATGGCCAGTTCATGCGCTGTT
>CAJBAP010000087.1 GCA_903950295.1 uncultured Rhodocyclaceae bacterium | reverse complement strand
GTACCTTCATGGGCTGCATGCTGCCACCCGGAAGTTACGTAACTGTGACGCCTCGATGAAGAATCCGTGACAGTTTCAGACCAGGGAGCGATAGAGTTCAGCCAGTTGCTGGGCGCGCCCGGGGGATGACCACTCCGCTGCCCAGGCACGGGCAGCAAGCGAAAGCTCGCTACGCTGACGGGGATCGCACAGCAACTCGCCCAGGCCGGCGGCGAAGCTTGTGATGTCATCTGTGGCGACCACTGCCCCACGACGCGGTTCGAGAATATCGCGCGTTCCCAGTTTGGAAAGGGAATAGACCGGCAAACCTGCCGTCATTGCTTCCAGCAACACCAGGCCCTGGGTTTCGGTCTTCGATGCGAAGGCGAAAACATCGGCAGCGGCATAGCAGTCAGCCAGCTCGGTCTTGCGATCGAGATAACCGACGAAGCGTACGTTTGCTTCGATGCCCAGGGTGCGCGCCTGCTGTTTCAAGCTTTGCAGGGCCGGGCCATCGCCGGCAATCAGCAATAGCACGTCAGGCATGCTGTGGCGTAGCTGCGCGGTAACTTCAAGCAGAAAGCCAATATTCTTTTCATGGGCAACGCGGCCGACGCACAGGGCAACGGGTTGCTCGGGTGCGATAGCGTGGCGGGCACGAAAAGCTGCGCGGTTACCATTCTCGAATTGGCCGACGGGGATGCCGGTCGGCAATACTTGCAGTGGTCGGCGGACACCGTAGCCGTGCAGCGTTTCACGCATGGCCAGTGATGGCACGACGATGGCGTCATAGGCCTTGCATTGGTGATGAACGACGCTGCGGGCAGTGGCACGCAGCCACGGACGCGGCAGCAGGGGCAGGTAATGGTGCAGGTATTCCTCGAAGTGCGTGTGGTAGGTCGACAGGATCGGGATGTGTCGACGCCGCCCGAAACGCACCCCCGCGTAATGGGCGGCAAACGGGGTCTGGATATGCACCAGATCCCAGTGTTGAGCCGCTATCTCTTGCAACTTGTGCTGCAGTGCCGGCCATGACATGAGCCGATCCTCTGGGTCGAAGGGCAGGCGCCAGGAAGATATCCGGTGTGTGTCGGCGGAATGGTGGGGATCGGGATACTCGGGGGCGATCAGGGTGACCTCGATGCCGCAACTGCCCAAGTCGCGGCGGAACGTCTCGATCGACGTGGATACGCCATTGATGCGGGGGAAAAAGACATCAGAGAGCATCAGTACTCTCAGATTGGCTTGATGCGACATTTAGGCTCCCGAGGATTAGATTCCACGGCAGCCTAGATGCTGGTCGTTACACCGGTGTTACAACCGAAATGTGTGGCGTAAAAGTCGGCGCTGGCGGGACGGCATAACAGTCGAATTTATTGCCGTGGCGGTACGAAGCCGCCGACCTGATCGGCACCGCCGCCGAAGAAATGCTTTTCAACCTGTTCGGCCAGATACTTGCGGTGCTGGGCATCGGCCAGATTCAGACGGTTTTCGTTGATGATCATCGTCTGTAGTTTTATCCACTGCTGCCAGGCTTCTTT
>CAJBAP010000086.1 GCA_903950295.1 uncultured Rhodocyclaceae bacterium | reverse complement strand
TGTCGTCGAGCGCTTCAACGCCGCCGGCATGGTGACGCTCGGCAAATGCAACATGGACGAATTTGCCATGGGTTCGTCCAACGAGAGCTCCCAGTTTGGCCCGGTGAAGAATCCGTGGGACACCAACTGCGTGCCCGGCGGTTCTTCTGGTGGTTCGGCCGCCGCCGTGGCGGCGCGTCTGGCGCCGGCCGCGACCGGCACCGATACCGGCGGTTCGATCCGCCAACCCGCTGCCCTGTGCGGGTTGACCGGCCTCAAGCCAACTTACGGTGTGGTATCGCGCTACGGCATGATCGCCTTTGCCTCCTCGCTCGACCAGGGCGGGCCGATGGCCAAGTCGGCCGAGGACTGCGCCCTGTTACTCAATGGCATGGCCGGCTTCGATCCGCGCGATTCGACTTCGCTGGAACGGCCAACCGAAGATTACGCCCGCGATCTGGAGCGCCCGCTCGATGGACTGAAGATTGGTTTGCCGCGCGAGTTCTTCGGCGCCGGCATGGACGATGGCGTGCGTGCCGCCGTTGAGGCCGCATTGGCCGAATACCGCAAACTGGGCGCGACCACCGTCGAAGTCGATCTGCCGAATTCCAACCTTTCGGTGCCGGCCTACTACGTCATCGCGCCAGCCGAGGCGAGTTCCAACCTGTCGCGCTTCGACGGCGTGCGCTACGGCCACCGCGCTCCCGAATATACCGACCTCAACGACATGTACGCCAAGAGCCGGGCGCAGGGTTTCGGCGACGAGGTGAAGCGCCGCATCCTCATCGGCACCTACGTGCTGTCGCATGGCTATTACGATGCCTACTATCTCAAGGCCCAGAAGATCCGCCGCCTCATCGCTGCCGACTTTGCTGCCGCCTTCAAGGAGTGCGATGTCATCATGGGGCCGACAGCACCCTCGGTGGCTTTCAAATTTGGCGCGAAGAGCGCCGATCCGGTGCAAATGTATCTATCGGACATCTACACCATCGCGGTAAACCTCGCCGGTCTGCCAGGCATGTCGATTCCCTGCGGTTTCGACAGTGCTCTGCCCAATTTACCTGTGGGTCTGCAGATCGTCGGGCCGTGGTTTGCCGAGGCGAAGATGCTCAATGTCGCCCATCGCTACCAGCAGGCGACCGACTGGCATCGGCGCATGCCGGATGCCTTCGCTGCCTGATGGGCAAGTGGTTCGCCCTGCTCATGCTGATACCACTTGTTCTTGTCGGGTGCGCCACGCCCGAACCACCACCCGTGGTCTTGGCGCCCCTGCCCGAATCGGCACCGCCGCCGCCCCAGATCGAACCCGAACCGCGCAAGGACAAGCTCAAGCACCTGGCCAACCGCAGCCTGAAGCCCGTGCCGACACGGCCACTCAACGCCAGGGCCAGTTGTGGTTTCCGCGATCCGACCGGTTATCGCGGTCGCCTGCGCCTCGATGTCAAGGATGCCAGCGTCAAACGCTTCGAGGCCAGCGTCGACGTGCCGAAACACGGGAGCTGCCATTTTCGCTTGGCCGATTTCCAGCAGACGGCTTCCACGCCGATCGTGGTGCTGGCGGCGCGACGTGGCGATTGCCGAGTCAGCTTTTGGGAACAGGGCGAGCAGGTAACGGTCGCCTTCCGCAGTTGCCAGGCCGAATGCAGCGGTGCCTCGGTCGATTATCTCTGGCCCATTCTGGTCAATAACCAGAAGGGTAGTTGTGCATGAAGGATCCTCTATGAGTCAGTGGGAAGTCGTGATCGGGCTGGAAACCCACGCCCAGTTGCAAACGCAATCGAAGATTTTTTCCGGTGCCAGCACAGCCTTCGGCGTCGAGCCAAATCGCCAAGCCTGCGCGGTCGATATTGCCCTGCCCGGCGTGCTGCCGGTGCTCAATCGCGCGGCAGTGGTCTGTGCGATCAAGTTTGGTCTGGCTGTCGGCGCCACGATCGCACCGCGCTCGATCTTTGCGCGCAAGAACTACTTTTATCCCGACCTACCCCAGGGTTATCAGATCAGTCAGTTCGAGATTCCCGTCGTATCCGGGGGCGGTCTGACGATACACGTCGGCCAGGGTGACAAAGTCGCGGAAAAATATGTTCATCTGACGCGGGCCCATCTCGAAGAGGATGCCGGCAAATCCCTTCATGAAGATTTCCATGGAAAAACCGGCATCGATCTCAACCGTGCCGGCACGCCTTTGCTTGAAATCGTCACCGAACCCGACATGTGCTCGAGCGCCGAAGCGGTCGCTTACGCCAAGGCATTGCATGCGCTGGTGACATGGATCGGCATCTGTGACGGCAATATGCAGGAAGGCTCGTTCCGCTGTGACGCCAACGTTTCTGTGCGTCGTCCCGGTGCACCGCTAGGCACGCGCAGAGAGGTCAAGAACCTCAATTCCTTCCGCTTCCTGCAGCAGGCCATCGACTACGAAATCCAGTGGCAGATCAACGAAATCGAGGAAGGCCGCAAGATCCAGCAGGCTACCGTGCTGTTCGACCCTGACACGGGCGAAACCCGCGCCATGCGCAGCAAGGAAGACGCCCACGATTATCGCTACTTCCCTGATCCTGACCTGTTGCCGCTGGAGATCAAGGCCGACTGGATTGCCGCGGTCAAAGCGGAACTGCCGGAGTTGCCGCAGGCGATGAAGGTTCGTTTCCAGGCGGATTACGGACTCTCTGCGTACGATGCTGCGGCATTGACGGCAACGCGCAACATGGCAAATTATTTTGCGGACTGTGTTGCCGTGGCAGGCAAGGAAAACGCCAAAATTTGTGCCAACTGGGTCATGGGGGAGCTGGCCGCCCGCCTGAATCGTGATGATCTGGACCTCCGCGCCGTCCCGCTGTCACCGACTTTACTGGCCGGCATCGTGTGTCGCATTGCCGACAACACCTTGTCCAACAAACTGGCGAAGGAAGTATTCGAGGCCTTGTGGACTGGTGATGGCAAGGATGCTGACGCCGTGATCGAGGCCAGGGGACTCAAGCAAATCTCTGATAGCGGCGCCATCGAGGAGATCATTGAAGCAGTGCTGGCAGCCAACCCGAAGTCGGTCGAGGAGTTCCGCGCCGGCAAGGACAAAGCCTTCAATGCACTGGTCGGCCAGGCAATGAAAGCGACCAAGGGGAAAGCCAACCCGCAGCAGGTGAACGATCTGCTGCGAAAAAAACTCGCGGGCTGAAGCTCAAGAAACACGTCGGGCCGCCCCAAGTGTTTCTTGGCCCCTTGAGGGC
The DNA here is from genome assembly GCA_903950295.1 of uncultured Rhodocyclaceae bacterium. The sequence continues at coordinate 3,656 of CAJBAP010000086.1, read as the reverse complement.
GCAGGTGAATGGGCGCCGCAAAGCGGCGTTTGCGGGGTGGGCTATTTCGTACCGGTTTTCAGGGTACGGTAGCGCGCCTTGTCGGACTCGAAACGCTGCTTGGCCGCTTCGATGTTGGCCTCCTTCTCCTGCAGGGCTTTTTTCTGGGCGGCGATCTCGCTTTCATTGTCCTTGAGCTGCGCCTGCAACGGTGCTGGCATCGGCTTCTTCTGGTAGAACTCTTTTTCCTGATCGAGCTTCTGCTGCTTCTTCTGTGCCGCCTCAAGCCGGTTTGTGGCCTGTTCGGAATTTTTCTCGATTTCGGCAATCGCCCGGTCGCGCGCCACATCGATTTCTTTTTCGCTCGTATAACTGTCGACCAGGGCGCGGTCGCGGCGCGCCTGTTCGGCCGCCTGCTTTTTCTCTGCGGCCAGCCGCTCGGTTTCTGCTGCGCGGGCAGCTTTCTGCTCCGCAGTCAGTGGCGCTTCCACCTCCTTCGCAACCCCTCCCTTGCCGAACTCGGTTTTTGCCTTGTTGACGCATTGCGGCGGCGTCGGATCACCGCAGGTGCGTTTGCCATCGACATCGCAGCAGGTAATCCTTGCGGTGGCAGGGAGTATGGCGCCCAGACTCAGCAGCAGGAAGGCGGCAGAACGGAACTTGAATTTGTTAGGTAACACCGTAAGTCTCCCGATAACGGCGCACGGCCGCAAGATTTTGTTCGAGTGCCGGTTGGCCGGCCAGGTAGCTGATGACGTCGGTGAGTCGCGCCACGGCGACTACCGGCATGTGCAGATTCTGCTCTACTTCCTGTACGGCCGAGAGGGTTCCGGTGCCGCGCTCCTGACGGTCGATGGCGATCGCGACCCCGGCGGGCGTGGCGCCACCGGCACGAATGATGTCGACCGATTCACGCACCGAGGTGCCGGCCGAGATGACATCGTCAACAATCAGAACCCGCCCGGTCAGTGGTGCGCCAATCAGCGTGCCGCCTTCACCGTGGTCCTTGGTTTCCTTGCGGTTGAAGGCGAAGGGCAGGTTGCGGCTCCCATCCTTCCGTGTCGCCAACGCTATGGAAATTGCCGCCACCAGGGGAATGCCTTTGTAAGCGGGGCCGAACAGCATGTCGAACTCGATATTGGCGGCCAAAATCGCCTGCGCATAAAAGTCTGCCAGCTTTGCCAGCGAGTCGCCATCATTGAACAGGCCAGCGTTGAAAAAATAAGGGGACAGGCGCCCTGCCTTCGTGGTGAACTCACCGAAGCGCAGCACCCCCTTTTTGCAGGCGAAGGCAACGAAGTCACAGCTAAAATTCGTAGTGCTCATGATGAGGGTAATTCTACATGCTCAGAATCATCACGTTGAACCTGAACGGCATCCGCTCGGCTACCAGAAAAGGCTGGCTCGAATGGCTGGCGATGCAGCGGGCCGATGTCGTTTGCGTACAGGAACTCAAGGCGCAGGCGGCTGACCTGACAGATGCCACGCGTAACCCCGAGGGTCTTACCGGCTACTTTCATTACGCCGAGAAAAAAGGTTATAGCGGTGTTGGTCTGTACGCGAAAAATCCGCCTGAAAGCGTGACCGAAGGGATTGGTGTTGCCGAATTCGATGCCGAAGGGCGCTACCTGCGCGCCGATTGGCCGGGACTGTCGGTGATTTCACTGTATGTCCCTTCTGGTTCATCGTCGCCCGAACGGCAGGCTGCCAAGTTCCGCTTCATGGATGTTTTCTATCACCACCTGGCTGCGTTGCGCGCTGAAGCAGCCGCAACCGGCCGCGAAATCGTTCTCTGCGGTGACTGGAATATTGCACCGACGGAAAGGGATCTGAAGAACTGGAAATCAAACCAGAAAAATTCCGGATTCCTCCCCGAAGAGCGCGCCTGGATCGGCCGGGTGAAAGCCGAACTGGGTTGGGCCGACGCCTATCGCCAGCTCTATCCGGACGCGGAAGGCGATGCCTACACCTGGTGGTCGAATCGCGGCCAAGCTTGGGCCAAAAACGTCGGTTGGCGCATCGACTACCAGATCGCTACGCCGGGGCTGGCCGGTCAGGCAAGTACAGCGCAAGTGTTCAAGGACATGCGCTTTTCCGATCACGCGCCCCTGACGATTGACTACGCATGGCCTCGATGACTTGTGCGACAATTAGCACTGAAATCAAAGCTTGTTCAAGGAGAAAAAAATGACCGAAGCAAATGATGTCAGCAAAGAAAAACTGATCGCCGATTTCAAAGTGGTGGTTGCCGATGCCGAGGAATTGTTGCGTGCCACTGCCAGCCAGGCTGGGGACAAGGCTGCCGACATGCGCACCAAGATTCAGGGTCGCCTGTCCGATGCGAAAGTCAAACTCGCCGATGCCGAGGCTGCGGTGCTTGACCGGGCGAAGCAGGTTGGCCGCGTTGCCGACGATTATGTGCAGGACAATCCCTGGCGCTCCGTTGGCGTTGCTGCCGGTTTCGGCTTCATCGTTGGCCTGTTGATCGGCCGTCGCTGAGATCACCGAGATCGCTGAACTTCTGATCCCGCTGTCCCCCTCCGCTTTTCTCTCCGGCCATGAGTAACCCGCCTGCCGGCTTGCTGGCTTCGTTGCGTGGTTTTGCGACGACGACGGTCGGGCTGGTGCGCACCCGGCTGGAACTGCTGAAAGTCGAGACCCAGGAGGAGGTAGGCCGCATCGCGGGCATGCTGCTGTGGGGCATTTCCGCCGTGCTGTTGGCGGTGATTGGCCTCACGTTTCTTGCCGTGTTTGTCACCGTCCTGCTCTGGGATAGTCACCGCCTGCTGGCCTTGGGGATTTTCACGGCACTGTTTCTTGGCGCTGCCGGCGTGGCGATTGCCGCCAGTTTGCGCTTGGCCCGGCAAGGTTCGCAGCTGTTCGCCGCCAGTCTGGCCGAGTTACATCGCGACACCGAAACGCTGAACCCCGCACGACAGCAGACGCAGGATGGTCGGCTGTGATGAAGGCAGTCGAACTGGCGCTGGAAAAGCAGCGCCTGCAGTTCGCTGCATCCACCCAGCGCGAGACGCTTGCCCATCACCTCGCCGGACTGCGACCCCTGTTCGATGTCGCGGATCAGGTACAAACGGGCACGCGCTGGGTCAGTCGGCATCCGGAGGTCGTTGCCGGGGGAGTGGCTGTGTTGGCCGCAGCACAGCCCCGTGCGCGGCGCTTCTTCTGGCGCTGGGGGCGGCGCGCCTTCATTGCCTGGCGACTATGGCGCGATAGTGAGCGCTGGCTCGACATCCCGCCCCCTGCATCTGTTCGCACCCGTCGTGGATAGTCGTACAAGAATCCAGACTGCGGTCCGCCAGCTACATGCGGCCACCGGTCGGCGTGCCTCGCCCATATTTGTTCAGCGCATGCTGGAAGCACAACGGCGCGAACGTCTGCAAATCACCTCGGAACTGGCCAGGGTCAAGGGTTTGATGCCCCTCCTGATGCGGCGACGTAACGGCGGCAACTGGTCAGTGGCCGAGCGCCATGAGCTGCTTGAACAACTGCATGCCTTGGCGCATTTGTCACCCTATCTGGTGATTCTGGTAATGCCGGGATCCTTCCTCGCCTTGCCGGTTCTCGCCTGGTGGCTGGATCGGCGCCGCCAGCATCGTGATGATGCCCCTGCCACTAATTGAGTGATCTGAAAATCGAATGACGCGTGTCCACAGCAACAT
>CAJBAP010000085.1 GCA_903950295.1 uncultured Rhodocyclaceae bacterium | reverse complement strand
GTGATGACCAAGCTGATCCAGAAAAACACCACCATCCCGACCAAAACCAGCCAGGTCTTCTCCACCGCCGATGACAACCAGAACGCGGTCACCATCCAGGTGCTGCAGGGTGAGCGCGAAATGGCCGCCGGCAACAAGAGCCTTGGCCAGTTCAACCTTACCGACATTCCGCCCTCGCCGCGCGGCATGCCGCAGATCGAGGTCACCTTCGACATCGACGCCAACGGCATCCTGCATGTCTCGGCCAAGGACAAAGGCACCGGCAAGGAAAACAAGATCACCATCAAGGCCAACTCCGGCTTGAGCGATGACGAGATCAACCGCATGGTGAAGGACGCCGAAGCCCACGCCGAGGAAGACAAGAAGGCTCACGAAATGGTCGACGCCCGCAACCAGTGCGACGCCATGGTGCACTCCGTCAAGAAGGCATTGACCGACCATGGCGACAAGATCGACGCCGACGAAAAGGCGAAGATCGAGGAAGCCATCAAGGAAGCCGAAGACGCCATGAAGTCTGGCGACAAGGCAACGCTGGAAGCCAAGACACAGGCGCTCGGCACGGCCTCGCAGAAACTCGGCGAGAAGATCTACGCCGAGTCACAACAGTCAGCCGGTGCCGCCGACGCGGCGGCAGGTGGTACCGCGCCGGGTGGCGAAACCAAGAAGGGCACCGACGATGTGGTCGATGCCGAGTTCACCGAAGTGAAAGACAAGAAGTAATTCACCGGCAACACCAGTGAAGCGGGCCGCCGGCTAATTTTCAGCCGCGGCCCATTTCCGTTTTCTTGAGACAGCCATGGCAAAACGCGACTATTACGAAGTTCTCGGCATCAACCGGGACGCCGCAGACGACGAAATCAAGAAGGCCTACCGTCGCCTGGCGATGAAGCACCATCCTGACCGCAACCCTGACAACCCAAAATCCGAGGAACATTTCAAGGAAGCCAAGGAAGCCTACGAGATTCTCTCGGACGCCAAGAAGCGCCAGGCTTACGATCAGTTCGGCCACGCCGGCGTCGACCCCTCGATGGGTGGTGGCCAGGGCGGCGGTGCCGGCTTCGGCAATTTTGGCGATGCCTTCTCCGATATCTTCGGCGACATCTTCGGCGGTCGCGCCGGCGGTGGCGGTGGCGGGCGTTCCAACGTCTATCGCGGTGCCGACCTGCGCTACAACCTCGAAGTCTCGCTCGAAGAAGCCGCGCGCGGCACCGAAACGCGTATTCGCATTCCCACCATGGCCGAATGTGAAGGCTGCCACGGCAGCGGCGCCAAGAAGGGCACGGAACCCAAGACCTGTCCTACCTGCGGCGGCCACGGCCAGGTACGCATGCAGCAGGGCTTCTTCTCGATCCAGCAAACCTGCCCGAAGTGCCACGGCACCGGCCGTTTCATCGCCGACCCATGCCCCACCTGCCAGGGCGGCGGACGCGTCAAGCAGCACAAGACACTCTCGGTGAAAATTCCCTCCGGTATCGACGAGGGCGATCGCATCCGGCTGTCCGGCGAAGGCGAACCTGGCGTCAATGGCGGCCCTCCCGGCGACCTGTACGTGCAGATCCACCTCAAGGCACACACGGTCTTCCAGCGCGATCACGACGACCTGCATTGCGAAATGCCGGTCAGCTTCACCGTCGCGGCCCTCGGCGGCGAAATCGAGATTCCCACACTCGACGGCGTAGCGCGCCTCAAGGTGCCAACCGAAACCCAGACCGGAAAAGTCTTCCGCCTGCGCGGCAAGGGCATCAAGGGCGTGCGCTCGATCGGCCATGGCGACCTGCTCTGCCACGTCGTCGTCGAAACCCCCGTGAGCCTCACCGACCGCCAGAAGGAATTGCTGCGTGAATTCGAAGCCCTCAGCCAGGACAACGCCGCCACCCACAACCCGAAGGCACAAAGCTGGATGGACAAGGTAAAAGAGTTCTTCGCCGGGTAAGCATCGGCTGCACGAACACATGAATTTCCTGTTGCCGCTGCCGGCGCCACCCAAAGCCGGCCAGCGTACGCCCTTACCCGGGCTCGCCGCTTCCGCCGACGCACTCGCCATCGCGCAGTTGGCGAATGCGGGGCGGTTATTAACCGTCATCACCGCCAGTCCTCTCGAAGCACAACGTCTCGCCGAAGAAGTCGTCTGGTTCGCCCCGGGCCTGCGCGTACATCTGCTGCCCGACTGGGAAACGCTACCTTACGATCATTTCTCCCCACACCAGGATTTGATTTCTGAACGGCTGGCCACGCTGTTCGCGGTCACGCAAAACCAGTGTGACGTGCTGATCGTCGCTGCTTCGACAGCGGTCACGCGACTGGCGCCCCCCGCCTTCCTTGCCGCCCATACCTTCTTCATGAAAAAGGGTGACAAGCTTGATCTTGACAAGCTGCGCGCCCAGATGACGCTGGCCGGTTACCAGCACGTCACGCAGGTCGTTGCGCCCGGCGAATACAGTGTACGCGGTGGCCTGATCGATCTCTTCCCGATGGGGACTCAACTGCCCTACCGGGTCGAACTGTTCGACGACGAAATCGAGACGTTGCGCAGCTTCGATGTCGACAGCCAGCGCACGCTTTTCCCCGTTCCCGAAATCCGCCTGCTGCCGGCGCGCGAAATGCCCGCCGGCGAGCTTGGCCGCACCACCTTCCGCCAGCGCTTCAGGGATTTCTTTGAAGGTGACGCCTCCCGTATTTCCCTCTACAAGGACGTCTCGAACGGCATCATGCCCGCCGGCATCGAGTATTACCTGCCACTCTTTTTCGAGCAGACCGCGACCCTGTTCGACTACCTGCCGGCCGAAACGACACTCATGCTGCACGGCGATGTGCCGGCTGCACTTGCGGAGTTCTGGACCGACCTGCAATCGCGCTACAAGATGCTTGGCGGCGACCGTTCGCGACCCGTACTGCCGCCGGCAGAACTCTTTTTGCGCGACGAGGACTTCTTCATCGCGGCCAACGCGTTTGCACAGTTCCTGCAAAAAGTCGGCGCTGGCGGGACGGCATCCCAGTTGCCAAACGCGCTTCCCAACGTTGCTGTCGACCGCAAAGCCGACGACCCTCTGGCAGCGCTGCGCCACTTTCTCGACACCACTCCGGCCCGCGTACTGCTGCTCGCCGAATCCGCCGGCCGACGTGAAACGCTGAAGGAATATCTCGCCGAACACGAGCTGTACGCTGAAACATGCGCCGATTTTTCCGCATTCATCGTGAGTGAAACTCGCCTGATGCTTGCGACCGCCCCGCTCTCGGGTGGTTTCGTTCTCGCCGACCTTGCTGTCATTACCGAAAACGAGCTCTACGCCGCCACCGCCCGCCCGCGCCACAAGCGCTCGGACGCACGCAGGGCCAACCTCGAAGGCTGGCTGCGCGACCTCTCGGAACTGAAGATCGGCGACCCGGTAGTGCACGAGAATCATGGCATCGGCCGCTATCTCGGCTTGGTGCACATGGACCACGGCGACGGCAATGAAGAGTTTCTCCACCTCGAGTATGCCAACGAGGCCAAGCTCTACGTGCCGGTTGCCCAACTCGAAGTCATCTCGCGCTACAGCGGCGTCGATCCCGAAGCCGTGCTGTTGCACACGCTCGGCTCGGGCCAGTGGGACAAGGCGAAGAAGAAAGCCGCCGAACAGGTACGCGACACGGCGGCGGAACTACTGCATCTTTATGCCCAACGCGCCGCGCGGCAAGGCCACGAATTTTCCTTCAAGACCAATGATCTTGAAGCATTTGCCGCCGGCTTCGGTTTCGAGGAAACACCCGACCAACTCGCCGCCATCGGCGCGGTGATCACCGACATGGTTTCAGGCAAGCCGATGGACCGCCTAGTCTGCGGCGACGTGGGTTTTGGCAAGACGGAAGTTGCCATGCGCGCTGCCTTCGTCGCCGTTGCCGATGGCAAGCAGGTCGCCGTGCTCTGTCCGACCACCCTGCTCGCCGAACAGCACTATCAGAACTTCGCCGACCGCTTCGCCGACTGGCCCGTCAAGGTCGCGGAAATCTCGCGTTTCAAGTCGAAGAAAGAACAGGATGAAGCAGTGGTTTTGCTCGGTCAGGGCAAGATCGACATCCTCATCGGCACCCATCGCCTGTTGCAAAAGGATGTAGGTTTCGAGCGCCTCGGCCTGGTCATCGTCGACGAGGAACACCGCTTCGGCGTACGACAGAAAGAAGCCTTGAAAGCCCTGCGCGCCGAGGTGGATGTGCTGACCCTGACCGCCACCCCCATCCCGCGCACCCTCGGCCTGTCGCTCGAAGGTCTGCGCGACTTTTCGGTAATCGCCACGCCACCGCAAAAGCGCCTCGCCATCAAGACCTTCGTCAATCGCTGGTCGACCGGTCTGGTGCGCGAAGCATGCCTGCGAGAATTCAAGCGCGGTGGCCAGGTCTACTTCCTCCACAACGAGGTCGACACCATCGAGAACATGCAGGAGCGGCTGGTAAAACTACTGCCCGAGGCGCGCACCGTCATCGGCCACGGTCAGCTGCCAGAACGCGAACTGGAGCGCGTGATGCGCGAATTTACCCAGCAGAAGCACAACCTGCTGCTGTGCTCCACCATCATCGAAACCGGTATCGACAACCCGCACGCCAACACCATCGTTATCAATCGTGCCGACAAGTTCGGCCTCGCCCAGCTGCATCAACTGCGCGGACGCGTTGGCCGCAGCCACCATCAGGCCTACGCTTACCTGCTCACCGACGAGCACGCCAAGCCCAGCGCGCAGGCGCAGCGCCGGCTCGATGCCATCCAGGCCATGGAAGAACTGGGTTCCGGGTTCTTCCTCGCCATGCACGATCTGGAGATTCGCGGCGCCGGCGAGGTGCTGGGCGAAAACCAGTCGGGAGAAATCCACGAGATCGGCTTTGCCCTCTACACCAACATGCTCAACGCGGCGGTGCGCGCACTCAAGGACGGCAAAACCATTCCCGACCTCACCCAACCGCTCGCCGTCACTGCCACAATCAACCTGCGCGCACCCGCCCTGCTCCCCGACGCCTACTGCCCCGACGTACACGAGCGCCTGACGCTCTACAAACGCCTCGCCAACTGTGACAGCGAAGATGCGTTGCGCCTGATGCAGGAAGAGCTCATCGACCGGTATGGCGAAATGCCTGCGCAAACCCACGCGCTCATCGAAACCCACCGCCTGCGCCTGCTCGGCGGTCCGCTCGGTATTGCCAAGCTCGATGCCGGGGCCAATGCCATCCAGCTCCAGTTCGTGAAAAATCCGCCCATCGACCCGGCCAACATCATCAAGCTCATTCAGTCAGACCGTTCCTTCAAACTCGCCGGACCGGACAAGCTAAGCTGGCAGAAGGTAACCGGCACGCTCAGGGAACGGGTAGTCGCGGTGAAGGAACTCTTCAAGCACCTCAAGCCGTAATAGTCGGCGCTGGCGGGACGGCACCTGCTGCCTTCAGCCTGTCGATACCCTTGAGATGAAGTACCGGAGGGCCGATTCTGGTCAGAGGGCAAACCCTGCCCTGAAAATCCAGCAACGAAAGTTGAGAGGCTGGTTACCAAAAAACCGAACTCACCTTATGTGCCCTGAGCGGCCTGTGGAACAAAATGGGAGCGGCCATTCGAGTCAGGCCCGAAGAATAGTGAAGCTGCCGTTCAAATTTCAACTACGGATTTTCATCCCGGCAGGCAGGAGTGCAGCGTTTGCTGCCCTTGTACTCACAAAGGTGTGGGGCCGCAACGAACCTAAGTCCGCCACTCGCTGATCCGAAAATTGTGGGCAATAGGAAAAGCTTTGGTAGGATTTCATTGAAATGACATCCAACCCAATTACCGTCAATGGCGACACATTTTCTTCTCTGCGGCAGGCGGCGGCCCACTTCGGTAAGCACTATGGGAATGCTGCACGGAGAGTAAAGGCGGGATGGACACCTGAGGAAGCTCTAGAGCTTGTGCCTCATCAGATTAAGCGGCCTGAACGAGGTATCAAACTAACCACTAGCACAGGAACCTTTGATTCCATCAGGGATGCAGCAGAGCATTTCGGGATTGAGGAAGGCACCGTCCACAAGCGGCTTTCAATGGGCTGGACTCCTGATCAGGCTGTAGGTCTTGAGTCGCACATCAAGAAGCCGAAGGTAACCAAGGATGTCACCTGTGCTGGGAAGACGTATCCCAATAGTTGGGCAATGGCTCAGGCTTACGGGAAGAATGAGAAGCTAGTTGCCAAGCGGCTAAGGTTAGGCTGGACACCAGAGCAAGCTGTTGAAATCGAAGAAGCCCCGCCAAGGTTCAGGCGGCAGAACGATGGCAGATCAAATCAGGTTTGGTTGAATATCGAGATTGTCGATGGCAAGGAGTATCCGGCTACCGATGCTGGTGAATACAAACTTTATCTGATCAGCAACAGGGTGACTAACAAACAGTACGTTGGCATCACCATTAGCCCACTATGGCAACGCTTCAACGGTCACAAGAACGCTGCAATCAAGAAGAAGCTGAATACCAAGCTATACAACGCCATGAGGCTGCATGGTGTAGAGAACTTCAGCATTGAAGCAATCCGATGTGATGCGAGGTCATTTGCTGAACTTCAGCAGCAAGAGATTGACGAGATTATCAGGCGGAACACCATCGTAGATGGCTACAACGTCAGCCCCGGTGGATCAATCGGGACACCTGACCGGATCACCGTGGGTGGCATCACGTTTCCATCCAAGGGTGCTGCTGCTGAGTATTTCGGGATTGATGCTGGTGTCTTTAACCTAAGGCTTGGAAGACTAAAGTGGTCTCCTGAGCAGGCAGCAGAGATTGAGCCAAGACCAGTCCCGTATCGCAAGAAGATAGTTGCTGCTAATGTTGAATATCCGTCAATCTACCAAGCCGCCAAGGCTCACGGACTTTCCTTCAAGACTGTTAGTGCAAGAATTAAAAAGAACGGTTGGACAGTTGAACAGGCATTGGGGTTAGTTGCGCCTCCAGAAACAGCAAAGTATCAGGGCATAACCCTTCAAGCATTTGGCCAGACCTTCGGTTCATATGCGGACTGTGCGCGTCATTATGGAATCAAAGCCGAGTCCCTTAGGCATCGCGTTGTCAAAATGGGTGATGATCTGGAGGAGGCTATAAGGCATTTCCAGAAGAAACCCAAAGGTGGGGCACAGAGTCACCCTGTAACGGCTTTTGGTAAGTCTTTCGATTCAATTACTCGATTAGCTGAAGAATACGGAATCAGCGTTCACTCCCTGAGGAACAGAATTCGTTACCAAAAGCAGCCACTTGAAGATGCGATCAAATATTTGCAAGAGCTTAAGATCAAAACAAGCCGCTGAATGGCGGCATTGAGTCGGGTGCAGTCGCCGGCTGACAACTCCAGAACGGCAGCAACCAGTCTGTACCTGCCGTTGAACCCAAACAGTGCTCAACACCGTGACCACGGTCG
>CAJBAP010000084.1 GCA_903950295.1 uncultured Rhodocyclaceae bacterium | reverse complement strand
GCTCCTGGCCAGCAACGCGCTGCGCTTCTTCCGCCTGCGCTTCTTCCTCTCGACCTGGGCCTATTCCTTCCCGCTCGCCGCCATGACCATCGCCACGCTGATCATGGCCGAGAAAATCGGGGGAGTGTTCGTGCCACTGGGTTGGTTGCTGCTCACCATACTGAGCATCGTACTGACACTACTGACGGTGCGCACCGCGCAAGGCGTGACGCGCGGTGAGATCTGCGTGCCGGAATAAGCCTCGAGAAGTCTCAGGTACCCTTGAATTTGCGCACCGCTCGCTGGCCGACTTCGAGGCCGGCCAGCGCCAGTGCACCACCGACGATACCGACGAACATGTCGCCCAGCGGCGGCAACATGAGCTTGAGCACCCCGCTCTCGCCAGCCAGTCCAACGATGGCATGTTGCACCGGCGGCAGGCCATGCACCAGAATGCTGCCGCCGACCAGAAACATCGCCGCCGTGCCCAGCACGGCCAGCGTCTTCATCAGGCGCGGCGCCGCCAGCAGCAAGCCGCGCCCCAGCGCCCGTGCCACCGCGTTTTGCTTGCCCACCAGATGCAGTCCGAGATCGTCCATCTTGACGATCGCCGCGACGATGCCATACACCCCCACCGTCATCAGGGCGCCAATCCCTACCAGCACCGCCACCTGCGTCATGAATGGCTTGTCGGCCACCGTGCCCAGCGCAATGACGATGATTTCGGCTGACAGCACGAAATCGGTACGGATCGCACCCTGGATTTTTTCTGCCTCCGAGGTTTCCACAGGCGCCTTCGCTTCCCCTTCCCTTGGATCGCCATGCAAAAACTTGTGTGCGAGCTTTTCCACGCCCTCGAAACACAGGTAAAGCCCGCCGATCATCAGCAGCGGCGTCACCAGCCAGGGCAACAGCGCACTGATCACCAGCGCCGCCGGCACGAGAATCGCCTTGTTCTTCAGTGAACCGACTGCCACCGCCCATACCACTGGCAGTTCGCGGTCGGCATGCACGCCCGTCACCTGCTGGGCATTCAAGGCCAGATCGTCACCGAGCACGCCGGCAGTCTTCTTCGCCGCGACCTTCGTCATCGCGGCCACATCGTCGAGGATCGACGCAATGTCGTCGATCAGGGCAAGCAGGCTGGCTCCGGCCATTACGGGTTCCTAAATTACGCAGTGCGCATGATTTAATCGCAAAACGCCGTCCCGCCAGCACCGACTTTTTGTTTTTTCGCTTCGAGGACAAAACAACCGCGCCGTGGCGAGCTCGGAGGCGGTGGCACCCTGCCAGCGGGCGATGAAGAGTTCTACCGCGTCGGACATAAGGCAACGGTCGGGAATGCCTCGACGCGCTTCGCCTTGCTCACGAAATCCTTGTCGAAAGTCATCAGCGTAGCCGTGGCGGGCGCCAGGGCCAGATGCAGGGCATCGGCGAAATCCAGTCCTTGCTCGAACCATTGCACGGCGCGATACAGCGCCGCTTCATTGGGCAAACGCATGTTGGGCAGCCCGAACACATGGCGCAAGGCACCGACGATTTCGCCGCGCGCGCAATCGCTGCATTCAAGCACCCAGACAAGTTCGAGCACGATGGTGGTCGTGACGGTGACGAGCGACGAATTTTCCAGCAGACGCTGAGCGCGCCGCGCTTGTGCAGCATCGTCATTGAGCAGATAGCGCAGCAACAGATTGGTGTCGAGAACGATCATGACCGCCTCACCGGGCAGCATTCTTCTGTTTCAGCAGTTGCCCCACAGCGCGCTTGACGTCGGCTTCTGCCGGTACCTGGCGGCCCGGCTTGGCCAGCAGACCGAGGCCGCTGGCAATGTCAGTGCGGGCAAAGCGCTGTTCAGCCTGGCGCAGATGAATTTCGTCGCCCTCGGCGAAGATCGCCAATTCGCTGCCGGCTTCGATGTGAAAAGCGGCACGCAAGCGCCTGGGGATGACGATCTGGCCTTTGCTCGACACGCGGACGGTTTCCATGGCAACTCCATAAGTAAAACGCGGTAAGACGAATCATAGCGTGTAGCGTGCCGTCCCGCCAGCGCCGACTTTTATTTGCTCAGCAAGCGCACTTCGCGCTGCGGATAGGGGATTTCGATGCCCTCCGCCTTGAAGGCTTTCCAGATCGCCAAATGGAGGTCAGACTTGATTTGCCCCGAACCCTCCTCAGGATCGCCGATCCAGAACCCGATTTCGAGGTTGATGCCCGACTCGCCAAAGGCAGTGACCAGGCCCCTGGGCGGCGGTTCCGCCAGCACACGCGGCTGGGCGCGTGCCGCCTCGACGAGGATGGCCAGCGCCCGCTCCAGGTCGGTATCGTAGGCCACCTGCACCTGCGTGGCGATGCGCACCTTCGGATCGGTAAAGGTTTCGTTAGTAATGACCGAAGCGACGAGCATCTCGTTCGGCACGATCATCTCGACACCCGTCATGCCACGCAGCAGCGTGTAGCGCGTGGTGATGCGCGTGACGATGCCACGCTGCTCGGCAACCGAGATCAGGTTGCCGATGCGGATAGAGCGGTCAAGCAGGATGATGAAACCGGAAACATAGTTGGCGGCGATCTTTTGCAGGCCGAGGCCGAGGCCGACGCCGAGCGCGCCGCCGAACACCGACAGCGTGGTGAGGTCGATGCCGACCAGCGGCAAGCCGATCAGCACCGCCAGCAGAATCAGCAAGGCACGCAGCAGGCGCGAGAGCACCAGCCGCAGATTGCCGTCGATTCCCTGCGCGCTCATCAGCCGCGCCTCGATCACGCCGCCGATCCACAGCGCGATCAGCAGCGTGGCCAGCACCGCGCCAGCACCTTGCAAGATCAGCCAGAGGTTGAGTTTCTCCTTGCCAAGATTGAATTTCACGTCTTCCAGCAAGGCGATCAACTCGGGCAGCAAGCCCAGGAGGTACAGCGCCACCACGCTCCAGGCCACAAACGCCAGCGTGCGCTCGAAACTGGCAAGCCATGGCGCACTGGAGAAAAAGCTGTGGCGGACGACGAACATCACCGCGCGAATCACCACCATCGCAGTGAGCAACGAGATGGCAAGCGACAGCAGGTTGACGTGGTGCCAGGCAGCCAGTAGCGGCCGTGCCACCAGCACCAGGAGCAACATGGCGACCGGCAGACCAAGGCGCTTGAGCCCGCCCTGCCCGAAGTAGAGCGCGCGACTTTCAGTCGGCGCAGCCGAGCTGATGCGCTGCCTGAGCCAGCGGTCGAATAGCGACGCAACACCATAGCAGGCCAGCAACACACCGATTTGCCAGAGCACGTCGGGTTGTTGCAAGTCTTGCCAGAGCTCGATCAGCAGTCCGCCGATCTGGTTGCCGGAAGTCATGGTACTCATGGCAATAGTGCCTCGGCATAAGGCAGCGCTTCGTCGCGATGACGCCGCCAGTTATTGAGATAGTCGCGCGCCAACGCCCGGTTGCCACGCAGGATCAGCAGATTCTCGGCGTTCCGGGCCTGCGCCGAGAATGAAAAGTTGTAGCTGCCGGTAATCACCACGGGCTTATCCCCTTCCACATCAATAAGGAGGATTTTATTGTGTGCAGCGGCGTAGCGGGTTTCCAGGCGCACCTCGATGCCGGCTTCATGGAGCTTTGGCACCTGCGAATTCTCGTTCTTCACCATCATCTCACGGTCGGCCAGCAGCACCAGCTTGACGCCACGCTCATGCGCATCAATCAGAGCGCGGGCGATATTGCGGCTGGTGACGAGATAAGCCTGCGCATGGATACTTTTCTTCGCCGCGCCAATCTCATGAATCAGTGCGCCCTCGGCATCGTCCCACGGCGTGAACAGCACCTGTACCGTGCCGGTCGCGGGCAGTTCGGCAGCGGGTGCCGCCAGCGACAGCAAGGCCACGACACAGGCCAACCAAAACTTCATCATGTGGTACGTTCCAGCACGGCGGCGTAAAAACCGTCGGTACCGTGCGTATGGGGCGCCAACTGCAGATCGGGGCCGGGCAGATTGATGACGATGCCCTGCGCCGCCAGAACTTCACCGGCCGGCCGGCGCACGAACTGCGGATGTGCGGCGAGGAAGGCGTCGACGATGCCACTGTTTTCTTCGGGCAGCACACTGCACGTCGCATAGACCAGACGCCCGCCGGGTTTCAGCAACTTCGCGGCAGCCGCGAGGATGCTGCCTTGCTTGACCGTCAATTCAGCCACACTCTCCGGGGTCTGCCGCCACTTGAGATCGGGATTGCGCCGCAGGGTTCCCAGCCCCGAACAAGGTGCGTCGACCAGCACGCGGTCGCACTTGCCGGCCAACCGCTTCACGCGCTGATCATTCTCATGGGCGATGGCGACCGGATGCACGTTCGACAAACCGGAACGCGCCAGCCGCGGTTTCATCTTCGTCAGCCGCTTCTCCGAAACATCAAAGGCATAGAGTCGGCCGGTCGAGCGCATCAACGCGCCCAGCAACAGGGTCTTGCCACCCGCACCGGCACAGAAATCGACCACCATCTCACTACGCTTGGGTTGCAGGAGATAGCCGAGCAACTGGCTGCCCTCATCCTGCACCTCGACGTCACCGGAGATGAACAGGGGATGACGCGACAGCGCCGGTCGACCGACCAGACGCACCCCATCGGGCGCGAACGGGCAGGCGCTGGCGGCGTAGCCGATCTTTTCCAGTTGCGCCAGCACATCGGCACGGTTGGCCTTAAGCGTATTGACGCGCAGATCGAACGGGGCGGGCTGATTAAGGCCGCGGGCCAGCGCAAGCAGGTCGGTCGCCGGCATCAGGGCGGAGAGTCGCTCAACCAGCCAGTCGGGCAGATCGGCCTGCTCGGCAAGGCTAAGTTCGGTCTCGGCGGGTGGCTTGGCCTTGAGTTGCGCCAACCATTCCGCATCACGCTTGGCGAGTACCCCGTCGAGCATGCGAAAACCCAAACCCAGTTCGCGGATCAGCGCGGCCAGGACCAGTTGGCGCGGGCTGGCGTCAGGGCCAACCCAGGCCGCCAGCGAGCGCTTCTTGCGCAACACGGCATAGGCCACTTCGGCAATGAAGGCGCGCTCCCGTTGCTCCGAGCGGTGTGCGCGCAGAAAGGCGGAAAGCGCGGCATCAGCGGGCTGTTGCAGGCGCAACAACTCGTGGGTCGCTGCGGTGGCCTGGTCGATGAGGATGCGGGTGATGGTATTCATTCGGTTTTTTCCAGTTCGATCGCCGTGGCAATCTGGTCGAAGACTTCGCCCTTGCGGTCGCGATGCCGTATTTTCATGGGTAAATGGGTCAAGGTGTCGAACCATATTTCGGTAGCATCGTCGCGTGAGGTGCCGGCAACCTTGAGATGCCGCACGCTCCGCTCCCCCAGGGGGGTGTCGAGTTTGAGTGTTTCACCCACCGTGACGAGATAGTTCGCGACCTTGCGTCCGGTTGCCACTGTCATGGTGAATTCCGTCACATCGAGCGCAGCGGCACCCAGTTGATAGAACAGCGAGAGCAGATCCTGCACCGAGGCACCAAGCGCTGCACTTTGGCCGTTACCCAGGAAAATCCTGCGCTGCTCCAAGTCGAAACGCACACTGTCCTTCAGCTTGCCATCGCGCTCATTTTTGAATTCGAGCGGTTGCAGGCCGGTCGCAGCAAACAGCCCGCGACTCTCCTGCACTACCTGCGCCGGCCGGAACAATGCCGCCAGCCCAACGGTTTCGGTGACGGCACGCAGCTCATAGCGCTGCTCGTCATGCTGCCAGCGATGTTCTGCCCGACCGATGAGGAGACCGTTCTCGCCGCGTGTCACCTGATACGTGATGCGCCCCTGCTTTGGCCAGAGACTGGCATAGGAAATAGTCGGCGCTAGCGGGACGGCATCAGGCAAAGCCTCCGGCGCAGCTGCCAACGCCGACTCGGGCTGGGTATTCACCGGCACTGCGGATTCCGTGCTTTCAGCGGCAGGCATGGCAAGTGCGCCGGCCGGCGCACTGACCGGCTCGACCGGGGCGGAACGTTTTTTCTGTGGCACCGGTGCCAGTTTGGGTGGCAAGCTTGGCCTGGCTTGCACCGGCATGGCCAATGTCGCGTCGAGCGTCGTCTGGGCCTCTTCATCATCGAGCAGGGGCAAGCCCCAGCCCGGTGCAGTAATCGCCGACAGATGCAGCATCAGAGACACCAGCAATGCCAGCCAGAACGGCCGCCGCGCCGGCGTTGCACACCTTGTCAATGCGACCTCATTCATCCACCGACCGGCACCCGCAAGGCCAGTGTCGCGGGTGTGGCATCCTCAGTCCAGACAACACGCCCGGCGTCCAAACGGCAGTGCCCCGCCAGAAGGCCACGCGCGGCCTGTGGATAGACGCTGTGTTCCTGCGCCAACACACGCGCCGCGAGAGCATCGGCAGTATCGCCCG
>CAJBAP010000083.1 GCA_903950295.1 uncultured Rhodocyclaceae bacterium | reverse complement strand
TGCCCCAACCCGATCAGCGTCCTCATTGCCGACGACAGCGCCGATGACGTCAATGTCGCGGCGAACCGTGACATTGCTCAGCATTTCAGCGCCGCCGGCCTGCCGACGATTCACTTCAGCCCGGACGAACAGGCTGATCTCGTTGCGGCACTGAGCGGGGAGATGACCCGCATCATCGGTAACGCGCCACGCGAAGATTTCGGTCATAAGGGCCAGGGTGTCATGCGCAACATCGCCTACCTGAAAGTAGCAGAGATGTTGAAGGATGCACCGGATGCACCGGATGCAAACACCCTCATCTGGTCCATCGACAGCGACCAGGAATTCTGCGTCAAGATCGCCACACCCGAGGGTGATCGCGAAGTGTATGCGGTCGATTTCTTCCGCGCACTCGACGCGATTTTCTCCAACACCGATACGCTGGTGCTCACCGGCAAGGTGGTCGGCGATCCCCCGGTCTCGCCGGCAGTCATGACCAGCAATTTCCTTGACGACGTGATCGGTTTCCTCCGGCAGGTCATTGCCAACGACCCCGCCTGCGCCTGCCAACACCACGCCGCAGAGAACCGTCAGGAAGGCGAAGCGGCTTACCACGACATGGCCGACCTGTTCGGCTTCAAGTCGGCGGAAATTTATCGCTATCACTGCATGCTCGACGGCACGCACACCGAAGCAGATTGCTTCGCGCATTTTGCATCACGTCTCAACAGCTTTTTCTACGGCGAACACCCGACCCGCGTGTCTTACTACCTGCATCAGGATGCACTGGCGAGCGTGCAACCCGCCAGAACCGTATATGCGGGCAACTACGTCTTTCGCCCGGCAGCACTGAAGTATTTCATTCCTTTCGCCAGCTTGAGATTGCGCATGTCCGGCCCGACGCTGGGTAGGTTGATCAAATCCGAGATCGGCCCGCGCTTCGTTTCGGCCAACCTGCCGATGCTGCACAAGCGCACGGTGGAAAGCGGCGGACAAGCCGAGTTCCGGCCCGGCATCGCCACCACCGCCGAGATTATCGACATGAGCGGCGAGTTCGAGCGCCAGTTCTACGGCGATGTAATGCTTTTTTCCATCGAAAAACTAGCTGCAAAATGCGCTTTCAGCCGTCTCGCCAGCGCCGACTTTTCGGCAGCACTGGATACCGTGCGTGCCGAGATGCTGGAGAAGTACAACACCCGACAGCAGACGATTCTCGGCAAGTTGCAAGTGCTCGAAGCACTCCTGCACGACCCTGCCCACTGGTGGAATCGCGCACCGGAGCATGCGCTGGCAGTCGACAACTTCAAGCACTTTGCGGCCAATATCCAGCGCAACTTCGGTGCAGGTTCTTCAGGTCACACGCGTATCAATGCCGTCGATGGTTGGGCCAAATGGCGCGCCGAACTGCTGGAAGCAATCACCCGCTATCCGGAGGATCGCCAAGCCTGGGAGCGGATGCTTTGCGCTGGCTGAGACACTGGCTGCATCGGCACCAACGTCCCGAACGCTACACCCAGCTTGACAGACTGCTGGCCACCCAGGCC
>CAJBAP010000082.1 GCA_903950295.1 uncultured Rhodocyclaceae bacterium | reverse complement strand
CGCGTCAGGGTTCGGTGCAGGCGGCACTATGGGGGAGTGTCGCCAATACGCTGCTGGCGGGTGCGATCTTCATCGTCGGCTGGTTGGTCACCTTGCCATTGTTGTTGATCCCCGGCGCGGTGTTTGTCCTGCCGCTACTCTGGGCGGCCTGGCTCAACCAGCGCGCATTTCGCTTCGACGCGCTGGCCGAGCATGCGTCTCCAGCAGAACGCGTTGAATTGATCCGCCGCGAACGTGGCCAGCTATACGCTGGCGGATTGGCGGGGGCTTTCGTGGCGCATGTGCCGATCGTCAACCTGCTGGCGCCGGCCTATACGGCGATATTGTTTGTCCATCTGTGTCTGGGCGCGTTGCGTGACTTGCGCCAGGAGAAGGGGGTTTCGTTATGAGGACGTACGGGGCAATCATCATCGGCGACGAAATCATGCGCGGCAAGCGGCCGGACAAGCACTTCGCCAAGCTCACCGAAATTCTCGGTGCCCCGGGTCGGGGGCTGCATTTGTCCTGGGCCGAGTACCTGGGCGATGAACGTCCGCGCTTGGTCGAGGTATTGCGCCGCAGTTTGACCTCAGGTGACGTGGTGTTCAGCTTTGGCGGCATCGGTGTGACGCCGGACGATCACACGCGCCAGGCCGCCGCGCTTGCGGCCGGCGTACCGCTGGAATTACATGCCGATGCCGAGCGTGAAATTCGCGCGCGCATGGCTGAACTGGGCCAGGAAGTGACGCCCGCGCGGCTCGAGCTCGGCACCGTGCCACGGGGTAGCCGCATCATCCCCAATCCGTTCAACCGGATTCCGGGATTTTCGTATGGCGACCACCACTTCCTGCCGGGGTTTCCGCAAATGGCGTGGCCGATGGCGGAGTGGGTACTCGACACTTATTACACCGAAGATTTTCGCCAGGGCGCAGAGATCGAGGCGGCGATTCTCGTCTGGGAAGGGCTGGAAGGCGTGATGCTCGATCTGATGCGACAGGTCGAGACCGACTTTCCCGGCATTACCGTCTTCAGTCTGCCCAGTTTCGGCAGCGAGACGGTGCGACGGCATGTCGAACTGGGTGTGCGCGGGACGCCAACGCAAGTAGAACAGGCTATCGAAGTCCTCAAAACGGGTGTCGTGGCACTGGGTTACAGTTTCGATAAAAAGTAAAAAGTCGGCGCCAGCGGGACGGCGTTCCTGTGCACCAGGCGAAAAAAAGCCCCGACCAGAAGGTCGGGGCTGAAACGGTTCCTTTGCGGAACCGGAGGAGGAGACAACTACTACAATTACTCGGGCGGCCAGATTAGGCGGCTTTCTTGGCCTTCGAGGCAGTAGCGCCAACAGCCTTGACGGTGGCGGTGGTCGCGGCAGCGACGTTCGCTTCGGTCATCTCGGCAACTTGCTTGGCGGCCTTGTTCATGGTCTCGTAGGCGGAGTTGGCAGCGGCGATCGCGGATTTGACGGCGGCGACAGCAACGTCGGAGCCGGCAGGTGCGCTCTTGGCGGCCTTGTCCAGAACGGTCGACACGTTCTTGTTCATCTCGACATACTGGCTGTCGACGATCTTCGTGAACTCGTCTTGCGTCTGGGTGGCGATTTCATACACGCTGCGGGAGTAAGCAACTGCCTTCTCGAAAGCCGGTTGGGCCAGCGCGGTTTGCATGCCCAGCAGCTCTTGCATGTCCTTGGCGGTCAGCAGGGCCTTGGCGTTGTTCACACTGTCTTCCAGCATGATGCGGGCGGTGTTCAGGTTGAGAGCGGCGAGGCGCTCGGCGCTGGCAAACGCGGTGTTGGCGATGGTAAGCAGGGTTTCGACGTTGGCTTTGTTGGCGCCGGCGAATTGTTCGGTGGTGTTGTACATGGTGAGCTCCTGAATTGAAAGTTTGCGAAAAGTCATCAAGGTGGTGAGGCAAATCGGTCGCAACCAACGATCAAGACTACGTTCGTTATGTTGCAATGCAGCATGGAATGAATTATATGGGCCGCCAGATCGATGTCAAGCACTTTCTTGTGCAGTGCACCATAATATTTTTCATGAGGCCCTTATGCGACCCTATGGCCTATCTAATCAATGCGTTGCCTAGCGGTGCTTGAAAAGTGGGGGACGTTTTTCGAGGAAAGCGGCCATGCCTTCCTCCTGGTCTTCGAGACCGAAGTTGGCATGAAAACCGCGCCGCTCGAATAACAGTCCTTCGGCGAGCGAGGACTCATTGGCGCGATTTACGGCTTCCTTGACCATCATGGCGACGGGCAGGGAGTAGCCGGCGATGACTTGGGCTGTCGCCAGGACTTCCTCGAGTAGCTTTGCGGTGGGAACAATGCGTGCGACCAGACCGCTCCTCTCTGCCTCGACCGCATCCATTACTCGCCCCGTAAGGCACATCTCCATGGCCTTGGCCTTGCCGATGGCGCGTGGCAGGCGTTGCGTACCGCCTGCGCCCGGCATCACCCCGAGCTTGATCTCGGGTTGGCCGAAACAGGCATTTTCGGCAGCGATGATGAAATCGCACATCATCGCCAGTTCGCAGCCGCCGCCCAAGGCGAAACCTGCAACGGCAGCGATGACTGGTTTGCGGCAACGGGTTACGCGCTCCCAATTGCGCGTGACAAAGTTCGACCGGAAGGTATCCATGTGCCCCCAGTCCTTCATTGCCGCGATATCGGCGCCGGCCGCAAAGGCCTTTTCGGAGCCGGTGATGACGATACAGCCGATGTCATCATCAGCCTCAAAGGCGTCGAGTGCGGCCGTGACTTCGTCCATCAGCGCGTCGTTGAGCGCATTCATGGCCTTGGGCCGGTTGAGCGTGATTAGTCCGACACGGCCGTGGGTTGCGATGATGGTGTTTCTGGCGTTCATGCTGATACTCGGGAGGCTTAGCGAATGGGTACCACCGGTGTGGTTGCAGGTGTGGCAGGTGTGGCAGGTATAGCCGGTGCGACTGGTGCGGCAGGGGTCCCTGGTGTCGCTGGCGCAGTGGCGGCGGTTTTGTTCTTGGGCTGGATGATGGCCTTGACCCGACTCTGCTCACTCCCCGGCTTGGCCCCGGGTGCTGCGGTTACCAGGTACTGCTCGGTGATACCGTCATAGAAGATGTAGTCGCCGCGCACATCGTCCATGCCACTCTTGACGTAAGCGCGCCTGAAGAACTCGGCCTTCTCGCTACGCGAATCGTATTCGATGCGCTCACCCTCGCCATCCACCCATTCATCCAAGCCTTCGCGCTTCTGGCGAAAACGGGCCAGGCCGTCGGCGCCGCCGGTGGCTACGCCCTTCTGGAAGCCCTGGGCATCCTGAGTGACCACCAGCTTCGCACTGCGGATGACGAGCGTACCCTGCGTGAGAATCACGTTGCCTTCGAAGTTATGTACGCGCTTGATGTCGTCAACCGTCACGCGCGCAGCCTCCAGATTAACCGGTTTGTCGCGATCGGCACGCTCGGCAAGGGAGATTCCCGGGGCAAAAGCGCCACAGGTGAGAAGCAGGGTCAGGATGCGGGCAGATGGGTTCATGTCAGGGTTTTGGCTGCGGCTTGGATTTCTTGGTCTTGGTTGCAGGCTTCGGCTTCGGTACGGGCTTCGACACAGACTTCAATTTGGCTGCCGGTTTCAGCTCGGCAGTCGGTTTGGGAGTCGGCACGGGCGCGGTGATGGTCATGGTACTTGCTGTGGCGACGCGTGGGGCGCCACCATCGCGGAAAAATATGCCCTGAACCGGCCCTTCCAGCACGGAGATGCCGGTCTTGTTGTTGGCCTGCAAACCGCTGCCATTAACATTGGTCAATCCCTGGGTGATGGTCACAGGCCGGGTAGTAGTGGCAATTTCATCATCGGGATAAACATCGAGTTGCGTCGTGGTCAGTACGGAGTCCGGCTTGCCGTCGAGACTGGCGCGTCTGACCCGTACGTTGTCAATCAGTTCGACATGCTTCGCTCCACTATCCAGATTGGCTTCGCGGGAGGTGACGTAGGTGGTTGGTATGCGGTGATAGGTGAGATCCGGGGCAAGCACGACGGTGCTATCGTCATCCGGGTAGTGCCGCATGATTTCGGCCCGCAGCGTTGATTGCAAGCCCCCCTCCTCATCGAAGCGCCTGATCACGAAATTCTCGACCATGTAGTCGGGATCGTGGCGTGACTTGCCGTCTTTGGTACTGGCCGGTGGGAGAGAGGCCAAATACAGCCAATAAGTCATCGCGGCCAAAAAACCCGCCAGCATGAGCGGAAAAAAGGTCGCGGATGGGTTGAGCTTGCCCCGCATATTGATGCGTCAGACCAGGTAGGGGGCCATGACGCGCTCCCAGTTGCCTTGTGCGCGCAGAATCAACTCGCAGACTTCGCGCACGGCGCCGGCACCCGCTGGGGCTTGGGCAACATGGCAGGCATGCTGGCGCACCAGTGCGTGGCCATCTGGCACGGTGGCGGAAAAGCCGCAGGCACGCAGCAGGGGCAGGTCGATCAGGTCGTCGCCCATGTAGCCGCATTGCGCGAAATCGAGACTGTCACGCGCCAGCAGTTCTGCCATCGCCGCGCGCTTGTCTTCGACGCCCTGCATCACGAGTTCGATCCCCAGGTTGGCGGCACGGCGTGTGACGATGGGCGAGTCGCGGCCAGTGATGATGGCGAGCTTGACGCCGGATTTTGCCAACAGCTTGAGGCCGAGGCCGTCGCGGCTGAAGAAGGCCTTGCAGTGATCGCCTTCCGGGCTGAAGTAGAGCCGGCCGTCGGTCATTACGCCGTCGATGTCGAAGCCCATGAGTTTGACTTGAGCAGCCCGTTCAAAACAATTCATCAAACCACCTTCGCGCGGAAGAGATCATGCATGTTGAGGGCGCCGACCAGTTGGCCGGTGGTATTGGTGACCAGCAGCTGATTGACCTTGTGACGCTCCATCATCTCGACGGCCTCAACGGCCAGTCGGTCGGGCCCGATGGTGCGCGGATTGCGGCTCATGATGTCGCCGACCGTGACTGCGCGCAAGTCACCCAGTTTTTCGAGGGCGCGCCGCAGGTCGCCATCGGTGAAGATGCCGGCGAGCTTGCCATGCGCATCGACAACGGCGGCCATGCCCAACCCGCCGCGCGATATGGCCGCCAAAGCTGCCGGGATTGCCGTGGCGGTATCGACCACCGCGATGCGCTCGGCAGCTTGCATGACGTCGCGTACATGGGTCAGTAATTTGCGGCCGAGTGCGCCGCCGGGATGCGAGCGGGCAAAGTCTTCCGCGCCGAAGCCGCGCGCGTCCAGCAAGGCGACCGCCAGCGCGTCACCCAGCGCCAGCGCCACCGTGGTGCTGGCGGTAGGGGCGAGGTTGAGCGGGCAAGCCTCTTCATCGACATGCGCATCGAGATGAACGTCGGCTTCGTGCGCCAGCGTCGATGCGGCATTGCCGGTGATGGCGATCAGCTTGCCGCCCTGACGTTTGACCAGTGGCACGATGGTCAGCAACTCGTCGTTCTCGCCGGAATTGGAGAGGGCGATCAGCACGTCGTCACGCGTGATCATGCCGAGGTCGCCATGCACTGCCTCGGCGGCATGGACAAAATAGGCCGGCGTGCCAGTGCTGGACATGGTGGCGGCAATCTTGCGGCCGATGTGCCCCGATTTGCCAATGCCGCTGACGATGACGCGGCCACGACAGTCGAGAATCAGCGTGACGGCCTGCGTAAACGAGTCATCCAGCCGCGCGGCAATCTTCACCACGGCGTCGGCCTCGATGGCGAGAACGCGGCGGGCGAGATCGAGTGTGCGGACGGAAGTGGAGCTTGATGTCATCGTGGAAGCAGGCCGGTCGAATCGCGCAATGAACGCAATAGGGCTGAATGGGTGGCGATGTGGCGGTTATGATTGAGGCAAATTATAACCACCCACCCCGCCAGACCGACGAGTAATCCGTGTCCCTTCATCTGATCCTCTTATTGCTGGGCGCCGCCGTACTAGCGGTAGTGGCCTGTCGCAGCCTGAATCTGCCACCGATTCTCGGTTATCTGATGGTCGGTGCGTTGGCCGGGCCCCATGCCTTCGGCCTGTTACCCGATAGCGCCAGCGCGCAGCGACTGGCGGAATTCGGCGTGGTATTCCTGATGTTCACCATCGGCCTCGAATTCTCGCTGCCGCGCCTCTTTGCCATGAGGCGTATCGTGTTTGGCCTCGGTCTGACACAGGTCGTGGTAACGCTCGCGGCGGTGGCGGCCGGTTCCATGCTCTGGGGCGTGTCTTGGCAGGCGAGTGTGGCATTGGGCGGGGCGCTCGCCATGTCATCGACGGCGATCCTTTCCAAGCTGCTGAATGAGCGGCGCGAACTCGATGCCACGCACGGTCGCGAGGTGATGGGCGTGCTGTTGTTCCAGGATCTTGCCGTGGTGCCCTTGCTGGTGCTGATCCCCGCGTTGTCACAGCCGGTCGATGCCTTGGCTGGCGAGCTGGGCCTGGCGCTGGTGAAAGCTGCTGCGCTGCTCGCCTTGGTGCTGTTCGTCGGCCAGCGTCTGATGCACGCCTGGTTCGGTTTGGTGGCGCGCCGTAAATCGAGCGAACTGTTCATGCTCAATGTGTTGCTGGTGACGCTCGGCTTTGCCACCATGACAGAGTTGGCCGGCCTGTCGCCCGCGCTCGGTGCTTTCGTTGCCGGCATGCTGATCTCCGAGACCGAGTATCGCTATCAGGTCGAGGAGGACATAAAACCATTCCGTGACGTACTGCTTGGCTTGTTCTTCATCTCCACCGGCATGATGCTCGATCCGGCGGCGATCTGGCGCGATGCCGTCGGTGTGCTGGCGATGTTGCTGTTGCTGCTGGCGAGCAAGCTGGTTGTGGTGGGCGTGGTCTCACGTCTGCTGGGAAGCAGCCCGGGGACAGCGCTGCGTTCTGGTCTCTGGCTCTGCGCGGCGGGCGAATTCGGTTTCGTGCTACTGGCGCGTGCCACCGACACCGGTTTGATCGATCCCGACCGGATTCAGCCCGTGCTCGCCGCCATGGTGCTGTCGATGATGATCGCGCCGCTGGTCGTGCACTATTCTGATCGCTT
>CAJBAP010000081.1 GCA_903950295.1 uncultured Rhodocyclaceae bacterium | reverse complement strand
TTTGGCGCTGGCGACATAAGCATTGCCGGGGCCGACGATCTTGTCCACCTGCGGGATGGTTTGCGTGCCGTAGGCGAGCGCAGCTACCGCCTGTGCGCCACCGATAGCGAAGACGCGGTCGACGCCGGTCAGGTGCGCGGCAGCCAGCACCAGTGCATTCTTTTCACCGCGTGGGGTCGGCACCACCATGATGAGTTCACCCACCCCCGCAACTTTCGCGGGCATGGCGTTCATCAGCACTGAGCTGGGGTAAGCCGCTTTGCCGCCGGGTACGTAAAGGCCGACGCGATCGAGCGGGGTAACCTTCTGGCCAAGTCGCGTCCCATCGTTTTCGGTGTATTCCCAAGATTCAAGTTTCTGTCGCTCGTGATAGCTGCGCACACGGGCAGCCGCCTGTTCCAGGGCGGTGCGTTGCGCCGGTGGCAGGCCATCGAAGGCCATCTTGAGTTCCCGTCCAGACAGCTCAAGCTCCCCCATCGTCACCGCGTCGAGCTTGTCGAAGCGGCGCGTGTAATCAAGCACCGCCGCGTCACCCAGCGTCCGCACCTTGCCAAGAATCTCGGCGACAGTGCGCTCAATCGCCTCGTCCGTCGAATTATCGAAAGCCAGCAGTGCATCAAGGGTTGACAGGAACCCGGGGGCTGAGGAGGACAACCGGCGAATGGTATGGCTCATTGGATTGCCGTTTCTATGGCGTCAATGACGGGCTGCAGCAAGCCGCGCTTCATCTTGAGGCTGGCCTGATTGACGATGAGGCGCGATGAAATTGGCATGATGTCCTCGACCTCGACCAGATTGTTGGCCTTAAGCGTGCCACCGGAGGACACCAGATCGACGATGGCATCGGCCAACCCGGCCAGCGGCGCCAGTTCCATCGAACCGTAGAGCTTGATCAAGTCGACATGCACGCCTTTGACAGCAAAGTGTTCGCGGGCGGTATTGATGTATTTGGTCGCCACGCGCAGCCGTGCGCCCCGGCGCACGGCTGCGGCGTAATCAAAGCCGGCGGGGGTCGCAACGCACATGCGGCACTTGGCGATCTTGAGGTCGAGCGGTTGGTAGAGGCCGGTGCCGCCATGCTCGATCAACACATCCTTGCCGGCAATGCCCAGATCAGCGGCGCCATATTGCACATAGGTCGGCACATCCGAGGCGCGCACGATGACGACCCGTACGTCCGGGCGACTCGTGCCGATGATGAGTTTGCGTGACTGCTCCGGATTCTCGTTCGGCACAATGCCTGCGGCGGCAAGGAGCGGCAGGGTTTCTTCGAAGATGCGCCCCTTGGAGAGGGCAATGGTGATCATCGAATTCGTATTCATGCGACTATTTTACCCGCCGCACCCTGGCCCCAAGAGCGGCAAGTTTCGACTCCATCTGTTCGTAGCCGCGATCGAGGTGATAAATCCGCTCGATCAAGGTTTCGCCTTGCGCTGCCAGACCGGCGATCACCAGACTTGCCGAGGCGCGCAGATCGGTTGCCATGACGGTTGCGCCGTCGAGCTTGTCGACACCCTTGACGAAGGCGGTGTTGCCGTCGATTTTGATATCGGCACCGAGCCGGATCAATTCCACCGCGTGCATGAAACGGTTTTCAAAAATGGTTTCGCGAATCAC
>CAJBAP010000080.1 GCA_903950295.1 uncultured Rhodocyclaceae bacterium | reverse complement strand
GCAGGCAGGGCAAAAGTCAGGCTGATTGCAGCGATGGAAAATACCGATAGAGTTCGATGGAGTCTCATCTCTACTTCCTTTCATGCATGAGGTTCAAGAAGTTTCGCATTCAGCCGAACAGCGCTTCGACGAATTCGCGGGCGCGGAAGGGCTGCAAATCGTCGATACCTTCGCCGATGCCGATGTAGCGTACGGGCTTCGGACACTGCCGCGCAATAGCGGCGAGCACGCCGCCCTTGGCGGTACCGTCGAGTTTGGTGACAATCAGACCGGTGACGCCGATGGCTTTGTCGAAGGCCTTGACCTGCTGAATGGCGTTCTGGCCGATGTTGGCGTCAAGTACCAGCAGCACCTCGTGCGGGCCGGTCGGCTCGGCCTTCTGGATGACACGGCGCACCTTGGCGATTTCTTCCATCAGGTGCAGTTGCGTCGGCAGACGGCCCGCCGTATCGGCGAGCATGACGTCGATGCCGCGCGCCCGCGCCGCCGCAATGGCGTCAAATACAACGGCGGCTGGGTCGCCGCCATCCTGCGCGATTACCGTCACGTCGTTCCGGCGACCCCATTCGGCCAGTTGTTCGCGTGCCGCAGCACGGAAGGTATCGCCGGCGGCCAGCAGCACACCGTGGCCTTCGCTCTGGAACTGCTTGGCGAGCTTGCCGATGGAGGTGGTCTTGCCGGCGCCATTTACGCCGGCGATCATGATGATGAAGGGGCGCTGGCTCTGGTCGGGATGGCTGAGGTCGAGCGGTGCCTCGAGCGGGGTGAGCAACTCGGTGAGCAGTTCAATCAGGGCTGTGCGCAAGGCGGCGGGCGCTTCGATACGTTCCTTTTTGACCTTTGCGCGCAATTCGGCGAGTAGCCAGTGCGTGGCCTCGACACCGCAGTCGGCCATCAAAAGGGTGGCTTCGAGCTCCTCGAGCAGTTCGTCGTCGATCTTCGCACGGGAAAACAGCTCGCCCAGGGGCGTATTGAGCGTGGCGCGGGTGCGGGCGAGGCCGGTTTTGAGCCGCTCGGTCCAGGATGGTTTGGCTGTGATGGGCGCGTCGGCGGATTCGTTCTTTTTCAGGAAACCAAACATGGGCAGGAGTGTCTTAGCCGGTTGCGCGCACGGTATGATGCGCGGCGCAGATTCTAATCCAAGGCCACCCAGTCCCATGAAAAATCGAATGTTTTCCACGAGCTGCATGCTCACCTTGATCACCCTGAGTGCCGTCCCGCTAGCGCCGACTTTTGCCGGTGAAGACGCCACCTTTGAAAAAACACTCGCTAATGGCCTGCGCGTCATCGTCAAGGAAGACCATCGCGCACCGACTGCCGTGCATATGGTCTGGTACCGCGCCGGGGCAATGGATGAAAAGGACGGCACCTCGGGCGTCGCCCATGTGCTGGAGCACCTGATGTTCAAAGGCACCAAAACCCTGAAAGCCGGCGAGTTCAACAAGCGCGTGGCGGAAGCGGGGGGGCGCGACAATGCCTTCACCAGTCTCGACTACACGGCTTACTTCCAGATCGTAC
Source organism: uncultured Rhodocyclaceae bacterium (assembly GCA_903950295.1). Next base: position 11,994 of record CAJBAP010000080.1, on the reverse strand, counting down.
CGAAGGGTGCGCTGCCCGAGATGATGCGGCTCGAGGCTGATCGCATGGCCAACCTGCTGCTGACACCCGAGGAGTTCGCCAGTGAAGTTCAGGTGGTGATGGAGGAGCGCCGGCTGCGCACCGAGGACAACCCCGAGGCGCGCGTCTATGAAGCGCTGAACGCAGCGGCCTTCACCTCCCATCCCTATCGGCGGCCGATCATCGGCTGGATGGATGATCTGCAAAGCATGACCTGGCAAGACGCGCGTGACTGGTATCGCGCCTGGTATGCGCCCAACAACGCGTATGTCGTGGTGGCCGGCGATGTCGATCACAATGAAGTTTTCAAACTTGCCGAGCAGACTTACGGCAAGCACAAGGCGCAGGCCCTGCCGACGCGCAAACCGCAGAATGAGCCGCTGCAACAAGGCACGCGCCGCGTCACGGTGAAGGCGCCCGCGCAGTTGCCTTACATCCTGATGGCCTGGAAAGCACCGAAGCTCAAGGATATCGATCAGGATCGCGAGCCCTACGCGCTCGAGGTGCTGTCCTCCTTGCTCGATGGCAACGACGCGGCGCGCTTCCCCAAGCGCCTGGTGCGTGGCGAGAAGATCGCCCAATCGGCCGGCGCCGGTTACGACGCCACGGTGCGCGGTGAAACAAAATTCATCCTGGCCGGCCAGCCGGCGGCAGGCAAGACGGTGGCCGAACTGGAGACGGCGCTGAAAGCCGAAATTCGCCGCATTCAGGAAGAAGGCGTGACCGAGGAAGAGCTCAAGCGCATCAAGACCCAGACCATTGCCGCACAGGTGTACAAACGTGATTCGCTGATGGCGCAGGCCATGGAGATTGGTCATGCGGAAGCCTCCGGCGTGAATTGGCGCGACATCGACAAGCTGCTCGACAAGATTCGCGGTGTCACCGCCGAAGAAGTACAGGCCGTGGCGAAGAAATACTTCAGTGACGACACCCTGACGGTGGCCGTGCTCGATCCGCAACCCATCGATCCCACCGCGCAGAAGAAGCCCGCCACTGCGGTGCGCCATTGAGGTAAGCCGCCATGCGATTCCTGTTTGCCATTTGTATTGCCCTGACCGTCAGTCTGGCCCAAGCCGGTCCGCAGATTCAGCACTGGGTCGCGCCCTCGGGCGCCAGGGTGTATTTCGTCGAAAGCCGCGGTTTGCCAATCCTCGACGTGCAGGTCGATCTTGTCGCCGGTAGCGGACAAGACCCGGCCGAAAAGTCTGGCGTGGCGAGTCTAACCACCGGTCTGCTGGATGCTGGTACGGGTGCTGGCGATTCAGCCCTGGACGAAGAGCAGATTTCCGCACGACTCGTCGATCTGGGCGCGCGCTTGTCCGGGACGTCCGATCACGACAAGGCCAGCCTGACCCTGCGCACGCTCTCATCCACCGAAGAGAAGACCGGCGCACTGGCCCTGTTGCGTGCCGTCCTGGCAGCGCCGACTTTTCCCGAGGCAGTATTGATACGTGAAAAGACGCGCACCATCGAGGCCTTGAAGGATGCCGAGACACGTCCCGACAGCATCGCCGCCAAGAAATTTGCTGCAGCGATCTATCCAGATCATCCCTATGGCCGCTTGGCGACACCCGAGAGCGTGGGGCGCATCACGCGTGACGATCTGGTGGCTTTTCACAAAGCCAATTTTGCCGCGCGCGGCGCGGTGGTGTCGATCATCGGCGATGTTTCGCGCACCGAAGCCGAAGAAATCGCCCAGCAACTTACCGCCGCACTACCGGTGGGCACCGAGGCGGTTGCGCTGCCCGCAGTGACGCTACCGAAGGGTGACCTGATCAAGGTGGCGCACCCGGCCACCCAGTCGCATATCCACATCGGCCTGCCGGCGATGCGGCGCACCGATCCCGATTACTTCGCGCTTCTGGTAGGCAACTACACACTGGGCGGCGGCGGCTTTGTCTCGCGCCTGATGAAGGAAGTACGCGAAAAACGCGGCTACGCCTACAGTGTCTATTCCTACTTCGCACCGCGCGTACTGCCCGGCCCCTTCCAGATCGGCCTGCAAACCAAGCGCGAGCAGGTGGGTGACGCGCTCAAGGTCGTGGAGGACGTGCTCACCGAATTCCTCGCCAAAGGCCCGACCGCGCAGGAACTTGCCGCCGCCAAGAAGAACCTCATCGACGGCCAGGCGCTACGCATCGACAGCAATGCCAAGCTGCTCGGCTACCTTTCCTTGATCGGGTTCTACGGTCTGCCGCTCGACTATCTCGAGCAGTTTCCGCGCAAGGTTGATGCGATTACGCGCGATGACGTCAGGATGGCTTTCCAGCGACACGTCAAACCGGAGAATCTTGTGACCGTGATCGTGGCGGCGGATTGATTGAGCAAAATTCGTATCACCGGCGGCGCATGGCGCAGCCGGTTAATTCAGGTGACAGATGCGCCGGGGTTGCGGCCCACCCCAGATCGCGTGCGCGAGACCCTGTTCAACTGGCTGGGCCAGGATTTGACGGGTTGGCATTGCCTTGACCTCTTTGCCGGCAGCGGCATTTTGGGTTTCGAGGCGGCTTCACGTGGCGCGGCAACGGTAACACTGGTGGAGCGCGAGGCCAAGGTCTTCGCGCAGCTACGGGAGAATGCAGCACTCTTCGCCGGCGACCAATTGCAGTTGCAACGCGCGGATGCGCTAGAATTTGTTACCTCTGCGGTGCGGCAGAATCGTTGTTTCGACTTGATCCTGCTTGATCCGCCGTATCGGCAGGGATGGCTGGAGCGTGTTGCACCGTTGTTGTCGGCATTGGCGCGACCTGGCATGCGGGTTTATGCAGAAGCCGAGCACCGCATCGAGGCACTCGGGGATTGGCGGACTCTGAAGCAGGGTCAGGCCGGTCAGGTTTTTTATCATTTGCTGGAACGCACATGAACACAATTAGCCCCCCACGCGTACTGCGTTCGCTGCCCCCCACGGGGGGGCGCATGCTGCCTTGGGGCGGCCCGGCGGCGGCATGAACAACGGCATCGCCGTCTATCCAGGCACTTTCGATCCCTTTACGCGGGGCCATGAGGATTTGGTGCGCCGCGCCGCGCGCTTGTTTGCCCATGTCGTCGTCGGCATCGCCGAGAGCCACAGCAAACGCCCGATCTTTCCGCTGTCCGAACGCGTCGATATGGCCCGCACCTTGACCAAGGATTTGCCCAACGTCAAGATCATCGGCTTCGACGGTCTGCTGATGGATTTTCTGCGCGAACGCAATGCCCGCGTGATCCTGCGCGGCCTGCGTGCCGTATCCGACTTCGAATATGAATTCCAGATGGCCGGCATGAACCGCAGTCTGCATCCGGATATCGAAACCCTGTTCCTGACGCCGGGCGAGCAATACATGTTCATCTCGGCGACGATGGTAAGAGAGATCGCAAGCCTGGGGGGCGATGTCTCGAAATTCGTGCATCCACTGGTCTCCGAAAGGCTGGCCGAGAAGATGCAAAAACGTTCTTAGAGAGAAATTGAGAGGAAATTCAAATGGCCCTGATCATCACCGACGAATGCATCAATTGCGACGTATGCGAGCCCGAGTGCCCGAACAACGCGATTTCTCAGGGTGACGAGATATACATCATCGACCCCGATAAATGCACCGAATGCGTCGGTCACTACGATACGCCCCAGTGCCGCGAAGTCTGTCCCGTCGATTGCATCCCCCAAGACCCGAACTGTGTCGAATCGCAGGATCAGCTGATGACGAAGTTCAAGAAACTTACCGGCGGCTAAGCTGATTTTCGCTGCATGACCGACCCCACCACGCTCGCGTTCTGGATCGCCGTTCTCCAGATCATTGCCATCGACATCCTGCTCGGTGGCGACAATGCCGTGGTGATCGCGCTGGCCTGCCGCAAGCTACCGGACGAGCAGCGCAGTAAAGGCATCTTCTGGGGCGTGGTGGGCGCCATCGCCCTGCGTATCGTCCTGATCTTCTTTGCCCTGCAACTGCTCGATGTACCCTGGCTCAAGATCATCGGTGCGTTGTTGCTGGTCTGGATCGGCGTCAAGCTGCTGCAACCAGAGGAAGAAGGTCACGGCGAAGTTGCCGCTGCCAGCACGTTGGTCGCGGCGATCAAGACCATCATCGTTGCCGACGCGGTGATGAGCCTGGATAACGTCATCGCCGTCGCGGCTGCCGCCAACGGCAGCATGATGCTGGTTGTCTTCGGTATCCTGGTCTCGATTCCCATCGTAGTTTGGGGCAGTCAGCTGGTGCTGAAACTGATGGATCGTTACCCCATAGTCATTACGGGCGGTGGCGCGCTGCTGGGCTGGATCGCTGGTGGCATGATCATCGGTGACCCCGCCCTGCCTGCCGACCTGTTTTCAGGCATTCCCTATGCGAAGCAGGTGCTGGCAGCGGTTGGTGCGCTTCTGGTCCTGGCGCTCGGCAAGCTGCTGGCGATGCGCACGGTGGCGGTGCGGCATGTTGCTCCGACCGATTTGCTGGCCGAAAACAAGGAGGACTGACCATGGCGCCACCACCCCAACCGAACTGGCTCGTGCCGATCGATGGTTCTGATATTTCGCTCAAGCCCGTCGCCTGGATCATTGCCCATCTTGGCGACTGGAAGCTTGCGCCGCAGATTCACCTGCTCAATGTTCAACCCTCGTTGTCTGGCGACATCAACCGCTTCATCAACGCCGACCAGATTCGCGAGTTCCACCGTGAGGAAGGCCTCAAGGCACTGGCGGTTGCGGAGCAGCAACTCAAGGCTGCCGGACTGGTGCCGCAGCTGCACGTTTCGGTGGGTGATAGTGCCGAGACCATCGTCGACTTCGCCGAAAGCAAAGCCTGCAATCAGATCCTGATCGGCACCCGTGGCCACAGCGGGTTGGGCGGCACGCTACTTGGCTCAGTGGCTTCGAAAGTCGCTCACCTGACCAAGGTGCCATTGCTGCTGGTTAGATAGACGCCGTACCCCATGCGGGGCATTCCATCCCGCTGGTACCGACTTTTTAGCGCTGGCAACGCGGACAGAAACAGGTCGAACGCTGTCCCTGCCGAATTAGCCGGATGGTTCCGCCACATCTGTGACAGGGTTGGCCGGCCCGGTCATATACCTGGTGGCGGGTCTGGAAGTCGCCCATGCCGCCATCGGTATTGCAGAAGTCGCGCAGCGTACTGCCGCCGGCCCGAATGGCGGCACGCAGGGTCTCCTTGATTGCCGGTACCAATCTAGCCAAACGCGCAGCACTCACACGACCAGCTGTTACCCGCGGGTCGATGCCCGCATCGAACAGGCTTTCCGCCGCGTAGATGTTACCGACGCCGACGACCAGGCCGGAATCCATCAATGCCGGCTTGATCGCCATGCTCTTGCCCCGCAATGCCGTGTGCAGCCAGGTTGGCGTGAATGTGCGGGTGAGGGGCTCGATGCCGAGTTTGGCGATCAATGGATGTTCGAGCGGATCGCCCGCCAACCATAGCAGTGCGCCGAAGCGGCGCGGGTCGGTGAAGCGCAGCACCTGTTTATTACCCTTGGCGCCGAAGATGAAGTCGGCATGGTCGTGTTTTTCGGGTGGCGTACCGGCGGCAACGAAACGCAGGCTGCCCGACATGCCCAGATGAATGAGCAGGTGGCCAACGCCAAAATCGAGCAGCAGGTATTTGCCGCGGCGCTTTGCCTCGAGCAGTGTGCGTCCAGCGAGTTGCTGCGCCAGCCCAGCGGGAATCGGGTAACGCAAAGCCGGCGTGCGCAGTACGGCACGCTCGAGGCGCACCCCTTCGACGCGTTGGACAATGCCACGCCGGGTGACTTCGACTTCGGGTAGTTCAGGCATGGGGGGTATTGGAAACTGCTAACATGACCGCATTTTTAGCACGACCTGTTCATCCCACCCGCCCCTTCTGACGCCAGCCCCATGAAACTGATTCCCCTCCTGATTGCTGCCGTCTCTATCCTGGCCGCCGGCGGTTTGCATGCCGAAGAGGCGGTAACTGAAAAGCCCGAGGTCGTCGAGCGGGAGGAGGTCGATGCCCGCCTGCCGTCGGTAGCTCTGACGCCGCAGCTGCTTTTTCAGTTCCTGCTGGCCGAGATTGCCGGGCAACGTGGGCAGTTGGCCAGTGCCGCCGAGATTTATCGCAACATCGCCGGGGAAACGCGCGATCCGCGCATTGCCCGCCGTGCCACCGAGATTGCTCTGCATGGCCGACGTACCGATCTTGCGCTCGATGCGGCACGGGTCTGGCTCGAGGTCGAGCCGGATTCGACACAGGCGCGCCAGACCATCATCAGCCTGCTGGCAGCGCATGGTCGTTACGACGAACTCATGCCCATCGTGGCGGCCATGTTCGCGGCCGATCCGCAGAATGTCGGCCCGAATCTGTTGCACCTCAACCGCTTGTTCGCTCGCGGTGGCGATCGCCAGGCCACCCGCGTGCTCGTCGATGCGCTAACCACCCCCTATCTGCAAATTCCCGAGGCGCATTATGCCCGTGCCCTCGCGGCTTTCGAGGCGCGCGATATGGTTGCCGCCCGGAGTGCGGTCGTGCGTGCGCTCGAGCTCAAGCCCGACTGGGAAGCCGCCGTGCTGTTCCGTGTCCAGTTGATCGAAAACCGTACCGAGGCCCTGATGGTTCTCGAAGGCTTCATTGCTGCAAACCCGCAGGCGCGCGAGGCGCGCTTGGCTTACGCCCGTGCTCTGGTTGGCGCGAAGCAATATGCAGAAGCGCGCCGAGAGTTTGGCATCCTGCTCGAGCAGGGTTCCAGCGAGTCGGACAAGAATGGTGACGTGATTTTTGCCGTGGCCGTGTTGTCGCTGCAACTTAACGACACCGCACAAGCCGAAAAATACTTGCACCGATTGGTAGAGGTCGGTCATGCCGAAGCCGACAAGGCGCGTTTTTACCTTGGACAGATTGCCGAAGAGGGCAAGCGTTGGGAGGAGGCCCTGAAATGGTTCGCTCTGGTGGGGCGCGGCGAACACTATCTGACCGCTCGCCTGCATGCCGCCAATGTGCTGGCCAAGCAGGACAAACTCGATCTGGCGCGGCGCCAACTGGCGGAGGCCGAAGCTGCCAACCCGCGCGAACGCGTGCAGTTGCTGATTGGCGAAGCACAAATCCTGCGCGAGGCCGGGCGTGCTCCCGATGCGCATGCCGTGCTGGTTGCGGGGCTGACGCAGCAGCCTGATCAGCCCGAGCTGCTCTATGAAATTGCCCTGCTGGCCGAGAAAATGGGGCGTTCGGGTGAACTTGAAATGCGTCTGCGGCGGCTGATCGAGCTGCGTCCGGATCATGCCCATGCGCTCAATGCGCTGGGTTATTCGCTGGCCGAGCGCAACGTGCGCCTCGACGAGGCACGCACACTGATAGAGCGTGCGCTGCAATTGGCGCCCAACGACCCATTCATCCTCGATAGCAAGGGCTGGGTGCTGTTCCGTCAGGGCGATGCCACGGCTGCCCTCGACGTCCTCAATGCGGCCCTTGTCATCCGCGCCGACCCGGAGATTGCCGCCCACCTCGGCGAAGTGCTGTGGTCGCTCGGACGTCAGGCCGAAGCGCGTCAGACTTGGGAAAAGGCGCGACTTGAACATCCCGCCAGCGAAGCCCTGACGGAAACCATCAAGCGCTTCCCGCATTGATATTGATCCGTACGATTTTTGCCGGTGCGCTGGCTGCTTTGACATTGTTCCTGGCCGGCTGCGTCAGCAACCCTCCGCTGCCGGTACGTCCGTCGACCGCGGCAGTCACCGGGTTTTCCTTCACTGGCCGGATCGCGGTGCGCCAGGGCGAAACCCGTCACCACGCGAAGCTCGACTGGCACCACGGCAATGCCGGCGACGAAATTCTGGTGACCACGCCATTGGGCCAGGGAGTGGCGGAGATCACCCGCGATGCGAGCGGCGCCCGCTTGCTGCTGGCCGACCAGCGCCGTTTTTATGCAGCCGACTGGAGTGAATTGTCGCAGGAAGTGTTCGGCTTTCGGCTGCCTCTGAAGGCGTCGGCGCACTGGTTGCTCGGCAATGAGGCAGACACCGAGGGCTGGCGCATCAGCGTGATCGAGCGTGAAAGCACCGCCCCAGACGCCCTGCCGACGCTGATCGAGCTTGAACATGGGCGCGAAGACATTAGCGTGCGCCTGAAGATCGACGAGTGGAGCGAAGTGCGATGAACTGGAACTGGGATAGTCACTGGCCGGCACCGGCCAAGCTCAACCTGTTCCTGCATGTCGTCGGCAGACGGGCCGATGGTTACCACCTGTTGCAGACAGTGTTCCGCTTCATTGACTTGGCCGATACCTTGCATTTCGAGCCTCGCACTGATGGAAGCATCGTGCTGGCGACACCGACGCCCGGCGTGCCGCCCGAACAGGATCTGGTGGTGCGTGCGGCCACCGCCTTAAAAGTCGGCGCTGGCGGGACGGCTAATGGAGCAACGATTCATCTGGAAAAACGCATCCCCATGGGCGGTGGGCTGGGCGGCGGCAGTTCGGACGCTGCCACCACCCTGCTTGCTCTCAATCATCTATGGGGCTGCGGCCTGACACGCGAACGTCTGCAAGCTATTGGCCTGACACTGGGCGCCGATGTGCCGATCTTCATCCATGGCCGTAGCGCCTTTGCCGAGGGGATCGGCGAAACTTTTACCAACGCGGATACGCCGGTGACAACCTATCTGCTCACCATGCCCGCAGTGTCCGTGCCGACCGCTGCGATATTCGGCTCGCCTGACCTCAGGCGCGACACGCCGGCGATTCTGCCGTCCGACTGGCGGCCGGGGTTTGGCCAAAACGATCTCGAGCCGGTGGCCTGTGCGCTTTACCCCGAGGTCGCGCGCCATCTCGACTGGCTGCGTCAGCAGGGCGATGCCCGCATGACGGGTTCCGGAGCCTGCTGCTTCGTCGAATTCGGTACGTCGGCCGCTGCGCTTGCTGCCCATGCCATGCTGCCGCCCGACATGAGCGGACAAGTGGTCAATGGCCTGGTTGCGCACCCGCTCGCCGCATTGACGCATTGACAGGCACCCGTAAAACCCGGAAAATCCGCGTCCTTTCGCGCTGTCAGCAATTCAGTCGGCCGAATTTGGGGAGTCGCCAAGCTGGTTAAGGCACTGGATTTTGATTCCAGCATGCGAAGGTTCGAATCCTTCCTCCCCAGCCAGATCTTCAACGGGCAGACGCAGACCCTCTCCGAGCCTGCCCGCTTCGCTTTCGGTGACGCAGGACACGCGCATGGCCTACGATAGTCTGATGGTCTTTACCGGCAACGCCAACCCCAAGTTGGCGGCCGATGTCACCAAGCGCCTGAACATTTCGCTTGGCCGCTGCGCCGTGGGCCGCTTCTCCGATGGCGAGAGCAACGTCGAGCTCCTGGAAAACGTGCGCGGCAAGGATGCCTTCATCCTGCAGCCGACCTGTGCGCCGACCAACGACAACCTGATGGAACTGATCATCCTTGCCGACGCACTGAAGCGTGCCTCGGCGGGCCGCATCACCGCTGCCGTGCCTTATTACGGTTATGCGCGTCAGGATCGCCGCTCACGCTCGGCGCGTGTGCCGATCGCCGCCAAGGTGGTCGCCAACATGCTGCAGGCCGCAGGCGTGCAGCGCGTTCTCACCGTCGATCTGCACGCCGACCAGATCCAGGGCTTCTTCGACATCCCGGTCGATAACATCTACGCTACGCCGATTCTGTTGGGCGACATCTGGAAGCAGCGTCATGATGACCTGCTGGTGGTATCGCCCGACGTCGGTGGCGTGCTGCGTGCCCGCGCCGCCGCAAAATTGCTCGAAACCGAACTGGCGATCATCGACAAGCGTCGGCCGCGCGCCAATGTCTCAGAAGTCATGCATATCATCGGCGACGTCGAGGGACGCAGCTGCGTCATCATGGACGACATCGTCGATACCGCCGGTACGCTGTGCAAGGCCGCGAAAGCGCTCAAGGAGCATGGCGCCAAGAAAGTCATGGCCTATTGCACCCATCCGGTGCTGTCAGGCAGCGCCGTCGCGCGCATCGCCGAATCCGATCTCGACGAAGTGGTCGTCACCGACACCATCCCGTTGCGCGAGGACGCCCAAGCCTGCGACCGCATCCGTGTCGTCTCCATCGCCGGTCTGCTGGCCGAGACCATCATCCGTATCAGCAACGAAGAGTCCGTATCCTCCCTCTTCGCTGAATGAAGTTTTTCAACCCACTCTGCCTGGTCGCGGGCAGAGTACTTTTTGGAGTAAACCATGCAACATGAAATCAATGCTAACAAGCGCGAACTGCAGGGATCGAGTGCGAGCCGCCGCCTGCGTCGTGCCAATCGGGTCCCCGGCATCCTTTACGGCGGCAAGTCTGCCCCGCAGATGATCGAGTTCAATCACAACGAGCTCTATCAGGCCATGCGCAAGGAAGCGTTTCATTCTTCCGTCATCAACATGAACATCGAAGGCGCCACGGAAATGTGCCTGCTGCGCGACGTGCAGATGCACGCCTATAAGCTGCAGATCAAGCACGTCGATTTCCAGCGCATCGATGCCACGCAAATCATCCACCAGAAGGTGCCACTGCACTTCATCAATGCCGACATCGCCCCGGGCGTCAAAATTGGCGGCGGCATGGTGCAGCACGCCTTTACCGAGCTCGATGTCAAGTGTCTGCCGAAGGATCTGCCCGAGTTCATCGAAGTCGACCTCAAGGACCTGCAGGCCGGCCAGGCGTTGCACCTCTCCCAGGTCGCGTTGCCTGCTGGCGTCGAGTTGGCGCACCACGGCGAAGGCGATCCGGTCATTGCCGGTGTTGTCGTGCGCGGTGCGGGTGCAGCCGCCGACGAAGTCGCTGCCGAAGCGCCTGTAGAAACCCAGGTCATCACCGAGAAGAAGCCGGCAGCTGCTCCCGAGAAGAAGGCCGAGAAAAAGTAATTGTCGGTACCGCTCAAGCTCATTGTCGGCCTCGGTAACCCGGGTGCCGACTATTCCAAAACCCGGCACAACGCCGGGTTTTGGTTTTGTGAGCGTCTGGCGCGCGAACTGGGCGTGGCGTTTTCCCGCGAATCGCGTTATCACGGCTGGGTGGCCAATGCGCGTGATGTCGGTGTCTGGCTGCTCATGCCGCAAACCTTCATGAACCGCTCTGGTCAGTCGGTACAGGCGCTGGCAAATTTTTACCGTATCCAGCCCGACGAAATGCTGGTGGTGCATGACGAACTCGACATACCGCCCGGCCAGTCACGGCTCAAGTTTGGTGGTGGCCTCGGCGGCCATAATGGCTTGAAGGACATCACCAGTCATCTCGGCACGCAGGATTACTGGCGTCTGCGTATCGGCATCGGTCATCCGGGTGACCGCAACGCAGTCGTCGACTATGTGCTGAAGCCACCACGCAAGGAAGAGGCCGAAGAGATTGATGCGACCATCGACCGCGCCCTGCTGGCCTGGCCGCAACTGGCGCAAGCCGAATTCAACGCGGCCATGCAGAAGATCAATGCCAAACCCGCAGTACCCAAGACAGCAGAAAACAAGGAAACGTCATGAGCCTCAAATGCGGCATCGTCGGCCTGCCCAACGTCGGCAAATCCACCCTCTTCAACGCCCTGACCAAGTCGGGTATCGCGGCGGAGAATTATCCCTTTTGTACGATCGAGCCCAATATCGGCATCGTCGAGATGCCCGATCCCCGCCTCGCGGCGCTCTCGGCCATCGTCAAGCCGCAGAAGATCCAGCCGGCCATCGTCGAATTTGTCGACATCGCCGGTTTGGTTGCCGGTGCCAGCAAAGGCGAGGGTCTGGGCAATCAGTTCCTTGCCAACATTCGCGAGACCGACGCCATCGTCCATGTCGTACGCTGCTTCACCGATGAAAATGTCATCCATGTGGCTGGCAAGATTGACCCGCTCTCCGACATCGAGGTGATCGATACCGAACTCGCGCTGGCCGATCTGGCGACCGTCGAAAAAGCCCTCAATCGCTACACCAAGCAGGCCAAGTCGGGTGGCGACAAGGAAGCCAAATTGCTGGTCGACGTGCTGGAGAAGTGCCGGGTACAGCTGGATCAGGCCCGGCCGG
>CAJBAP010000079.1 GCA_903950295.1 uncultured Rhodocyclaceae bacterium | reverse complement strand
GTTCGTTGAGACCTTCGAGGAGATTCAATGGCTTACGCAGTCAAAGTAGGAGCGAAGCCGGCAGTCTACTCCCCCAAAAATCCAACATTGAACTTCTCGCCGCTTCCCCCATCTTATCCACAGATGCTGCACTGCAGCAAAAGTGCGTAGAATGGACTCATTGCCCGATCACGGGAAAGGAAACAATCATGAAAACAATGCTGAAGCACCCCAAGTTACTGCCCTGGCTGGCCAGCAAGGCCGGCATTTCGCTCCGGCGCGCCGAAGTTTTATGGCACGCGGCGCAGCGACATGCGGCCCATGTCACGGGCGAAACGGAAACCCATGCCTACTGGGCAGCGGCGATGGACCGCCTGCTTGAGCTGGTGGCCGCAGAAAGTCTGCGCGAGGATGCTGCTTCTTTTGGTTGGCGGCGCTGGACGCGCCTGAACCGCAAAATCTGGCAGGCGCCTCTGGCAGTGCTCGATGTACTGGCCGTCAGCAGTGTGCGTGGCTGGCGCTTGATGAAGCCACTTCAGCTGGGCTGAACCTAGCCGTTTGGCCGGGCTTGACTGGGGCGGACGCGTATAATCCGCCCCTGTCAAATCACGCCCACCAGCCTTCCGGCCATGCAGGAAAAATATCAGCCCAACGAGATCGAACAGGCCACGCAGGCTCACTGGAACGATACCCGCGCCTTCAACGTCAGCCACGCCCCCGCGGGTGCTGACCAGCCGAAGTATTACTGTCTGTCGATGTTTCCCTATCCGTCAGGGAAGCTGCACATGGGCCACGTGCGCAACTACACCATCGGTGATGTGCTGACCCGTAGTCACCGCATGCGCGGCTACAACGTGCTGCAGCCGATGGGTTGGGACGCCTTTGGCCTGCCCGCCGAGAATGCGGCGATCCAGAACAATGTCCCACCGGCGAAATGGACTTACGACAATATTGCCTACATGAAGCAACAACTTCAGTCTTTGGGCTTCGCCCTGGATTGGGAGCGTGAACTGGCGACGTGCAAGCCCGAATACTACAAGTGGAACCAGTGGCTGTTTTTGCGCATGCTCGAAAAGGGTATCGCCTACAAGAAGACGCAGGTCGTTAACTGGGACCCGGTCGATCAGACGGTGCTCGCCAACGAGCAGGTGATCGAAGGCCGTGGCTGGCGCACCGGAGCCCTGGTCGAGAAGCGTGAAATCCCGGGCTACTATCTTGGCATCACCCAATACGCCGACGAACTACTGTCTGCACTCGATACGTTGCCAGGCTGGCCTGAGCGGGTCAAGACGATGCAGGCCAACTGGATCGGCAAGAGCACTGGCGTGCGCTTCGCCTTCCCCTACGAACTGGATGGCCAGCGCGATCTGATGTGGGTCTTTACTACCCGCCCCGACACCATCATGGGGGTGACCTTCTGCGCTGTGGCTGCCGAACATCCGCTGGCGACGCATGCGGCGAAAAACAATCCAGAACTCGCCGCCTTCATCGACGAATGCAAGCATGGCTCGGTGATGGAAGCCGATATGGCGACGATGGAAAAGAAGGGCATGCCGACCGGCATCTTCGTCGAGCATCCGTTGATCGGCGCCAAGGTCGAAGTCTGGGTTGGCAACTACGTGCTGATGAGCTACGGTGACGGTGCGGTAATGGGTGTGCCTGCCCACGACGAGCGCGACTTTGCCTTCGCGAAGAAATATGGCCTGACCATCACGCAGGTCATTGCCGTTGAGGGACAGGATTTTGCGCTCGATGGTTGGCGGGACTGGTACGCCGACAAACAGCGTGGGGTCTGTGTTAACTCCGGCAAGTACGACGGCTTGGCCTATGAGGCCGCCGTCGATGCGATCGCTACCGATCTTGCCAGCAAAGGTCTGGGCGAAAAGAAAGTGCAATTTCGCCTGCGCGACTGGGGTGTTTCGCGCCAGCGCTACTGGGGCTGCCCGATCCCGATCATCCACTGCAATTCCTGTGGTTCGGTACCGGTACCCGATGACCAGTTGCCGGTGGTGCTGCCGGAAGACTGCGTGCCGGATGGCGCCGGCAATCCACTGAACAAGCGCGCTGACTTCCTCAACTGCTCCTGTCCCACGTGCGGCAAGCCGGCCAAGCGCGAAACTGACACGATGGATACCTTCGTTGATTCGAGCTGGTACTACGCCCGCTACTGCGTCGACGCTACGACACGCAGCGAAAACAAGGCGATGGTCGATGCCGGTACGGCCTACTGGATGCCGGCAGACCAGTACATCGGTGGTATCGAACACGCCATCCTGCATCTGCTCTACTCGCGCTTCTGGACCAAGGTGATGCGCACGCTGGGGTTGGTGAAATACAACGAACCCTTTGCCAATTTGCTGACGCAGGGCATGGTGCTGAACCACATTTTCTCGCGCCGCACCGACAAGGGTGGCATCGAGTACTTCGCTCCCGAAGAAGTCGATCTGATCCGCAACGAGGCCGGCCATGTCACCGGCGTCACACTCAAATCCGACGGCAGCACCATCGAATACGGTGGCGTCGGCACCATGTCGAAGTCCAAGCGCAATGGCGTCGATCCGCAGGCACTGATCGAACAATATGGCGCCGACACCGCGCGCTTCTTCATGATGTTCGCGGCACCGCCCGAGCAGACGCTCGAATGGTCAGACAGCGGTGTCGAAGGCGCCTATCGTTTCATGAAGCGTGTCTGGTCCTTCGGTCATGCGCTGAAGATGCAGGCCGTTAGCGGCGAAGCAGGCTCGCTCCGCCGAGAGATTCATCTGCTGCTCAAACAGGCCAACTACGACCTCGGCAAGTTGCAGTTCAATACCGTCGCCTCGGCGACGATGAAGATGCTCAATGCGCTGGAAAAAACGCCGACCGACCCGCATGCGCGCGAAGGTTTTGGAATTCTCTTGCGCGTACTCTCACCGATCGCACCGCACATCACGCATGCATTGTGGGTCGAGTTGGGTTATGGCTCTGACATTCTTGCCGCTGCCTGGCCCGAACCACTCGAGGCGGCCCTGGCGCAAGACGAAGAAGAACTCGTGCTGCAGGTCAATGGCAAACACCGTGGCAGCATCAAAGTAAAAGTCGGTGCTGACAGGACGGCAATCGAAGTCGTCGCCCTGGCCAATGACTCCGCGCAGAAGTTCATGGAAGGCAAGCCGGCGAAGAAGGTCATCGTCGTTCCCGGCCGGCTGGTCAATATCGTCGTATAAACGAGGAACCGCGATGCGTGCCCTGGTAATTCTTCTACTCACCGTAACCCTCGCCGCCTGTGGTTTCCAGTTACGCGGCAGCTATACGCTGCCCTGGGATACGCTCTATATCGGTATTGCAGAAAACACCCCGATCTACGCCGACATTAAGCGTGGCATTGAGGCCTCGACACAAACACGTATCGTTACTGACCCCAAGAAGGCGCAGGCCTCGTT
>CAJBAP010000078.1 GCA_903950295.1 uncultured Rhodocyclaceae bacterium | reverse complement strand
CTTTTTTCTTCTTGATTTCAACGCCATCCGGATTATTTGAGCCAACCTCGTGCAACGCCATGATATGGGCAGCAACCAGACCAACCAGCACCAGCGGCATGGCTATGACGTGGAGCGAGAACATGCGATTCAGTGTGGGATCGCTGACGACGAAATCGCCACGCACCCAGATCGCGAGTTCATTACCGATGAACGGGATGGCCGACATCATGTTCAGGATGACCTGCGCGCCCCAGTAGGACATCTGCCCCCAGGGCAGCAGATAGCCCATGAAGGCCTCGCCAAACAGCACCAGGAAAATCATGACGCCGAAAATCCAGATCAGCTCGCGGGGTTGGCGATAGGAACCGTAAAGCATGCCACGGAACATGTGCAGATAGACGACAATGAAGAAGGCGGAGGCACCCGTCGAGTGCATGTAACGAATCAACCAACCCCAAGGCACGTCGCGCATGATGTACTCGACGCTGGCAAAGGCCACCGGCACACCGGAAGCATTCAGCGAAGCGTCCGGCTTGTAGTGCATGGTAAGGAAGATGCCAGTGACAATCTGCATCACCAAAACCATCAACGCCAGCGAACCAAAGAAGTACCAGAAGTTGAAGTTCTTCGGTGCGTAGTATTTGGCCAGATGGTCGTTCCACAACGACATCAGGGGGAAACGGGCGTCCACCCACTCCAGCAGGCCACCGGCGATCGTGCCGTCGGATTTGTATTTGTCAGCGTTCGCAGCAGCCATTCCTTAGGCTCCCTTCTTGTCTTCGCCGATCAGGATCTTGGCGTCTGACAGATAATAGTGCGGCGGAATCTCGAGGTTGTCCGGCGCTGGTTTGCTCTTGTAAACGCGACCAGCCAGATCGAACGTCGAACCGTGACAGGGGCAGAGAAAACCGCCCGGCCAATCGGCATCAATGCCAGACTCGGCACCGGTCTTGAATTTCTCTGATGGCGAGCAACCCAGATGCGTGCAGATGCCGACAGCGACGAGATACTCGGGCTTGATCGAGCGATGCTCATTCTTCGCGTACTCGGGCTGCATCGGACGATCGGACTTCGGATCGGCGATCTTGTCGGCCAGTTTGGTCAAACCGTCAAGCATTTCCTTGGTGCGGTGAATGATCCATACCGGCTTGCCGCGCCATTCGACAGTCATCATCTGGCCCGGAGCCAACTGACTGACATCGACCTCGACGGGAGCGCCCGCAGACTTAGCGCGCTCGGAAGGCGCAAAAGTGCTGACAAACGGTATGGCGGCGGCTACGCCTGCCACACCTCCGGCGACCGACGTTGCAACCAACAAGCGACGCCTGCCACAATCCACTTTATCGTCACAACTCATGGTGGTTTCCTGAAAAGTGAGAATGCAAATACGAAAAACCGGTCGATTATACCCAAGTCCGCAAACGGATTAAAGGGGCAAAGTAGCCAGACTCTATGCTCTCGAAGTACAAAAGCGCACCCTTATGGTGCAATGCCGCAACTTCATCAGTAATCCCTTCGTTCCAGCAGGGCCTGAGCCACACTGGCAGCATCCGAGTACTCAAGTTCACTGCCCAGCGGCAGACCACGTGCTATGCGACTAACCTTGATGCCACGGGCGTGAAGCATTTCTGAGAGGTAATGCGCCGTCGCCTCACCCTCGTTCGTCAGGTTGGTGGCGAGAATCACCTCTTTCACCACACCGTCACCGGCGCGTGTAAGTAGCCGATCGAAAGCCAACTCCCGCGGCCCGACACCGTCAAGCGGGCTCAGTCGCCCCATCAGCACGTAGTAGAGTCCACGATAAGCATGGGTCTGTTCCATCGTATTCAAGTCGGCGGGCATTTCCACCACGCAAAGCTGCGAGGAATCGCGCTTGGGTGACAAACAACGCTCACACACCTCGGCTTCGGTAAAGCTGTTGCAGCGCTCGCACCGACGCAAGGTTCTGAGAGCCGTATCCAGCGCCCGTCCCAGACGTTCGGCACCGCGCGGATCATGCTGTAACAAGTGATAAGCCATCCGCTGGGCAGACTTCGGCCCTACGCCCGGCAGACAGCGCAAGGCCCCGATCAGTTCATCGAGACTTGACAATGGGGCCATGGCTCAATAGATACTGAGACTCAGTGCAGATGACGAGGCGCCGCCTCTTCTTCCTGCTCAGGGAGTTCGGCATGCACCGGCTCGCCATCCGGGTTCGGATACAGGGGGGCGCCACAATCGTCGCAATACTCCAGAGGAAATCTATGGTCCAGCACCAGAACCTCATGTACGCCCGCTTCGCGCAGCACCGCTTCGATCTGAGCTGGCGTCTCGGCTGCCTCCTCCTCATTTTCGAGCAGCGGCCACACCACGCCATGCACCACTTCGACAGCCTCGCCGAGCGTAAAGCCGATGCGAAACTCCTCGATCTGCCGGTCGTAATAAGGCGCCACCACGGCACGCAGATTGGCGGCAGAAACATTCAGCGTGGTTTGCAAAAACGCCACTGCCGAACGCAATGAATAGGGTCGCGAGGCACGATCAGCCTCGCGCACTGCCGCATGAAAAGACTGTGGCAGCAATGGTTCCAGAGCGCAGGCCGGCAAGAGCGGACGCAAAGCTTCGCCACCCTGGCCACGCCACTGTTTATGCGCATCCGTGCGGTTACCATCTTCCTCCTGCCAGCGGAACAAAGGAGCGCCAGTCGGTGCGCAAACCACGCCAATCAAGTAACGCGTATCCGAGAGAAAGTTCATGGTCTCGGCCATTTGACCGGCGTCAAGCTTGAGATCACGTCCGTGTAATGCCGCCTTGGTCAGTTTCTCGGTCAGCGCTGCGGTATCGGAATAACTTTGCGGCAACTGGTCAGGACTGTAAAAGAAGTCGGCAAGGCCGAAACGGACATCGGCGGCCAAAACATGAGCCTGCAATTGCACCCTCAGATTGGCCAGCACCTCGGGAGCAATCGGGCCTGCAGGAATCGCGTAACGCGACCAGGCCAAGACCGGTGCAGAGAACAACAATACATCCTGATCCGGGCCAGTCCCTGCCATCGCATGGTGACCGCATTCGGCACAGGACTCGACCATGTCGGCCAATTCATCGTAGGCGCGACCACCGGCGCCATACAGATGATCAAGAGCCGCATTCAGGGCCGACTCATCGTTGCCGGCGAGCAAACGATCAATGAGCACCGCCAGTCTGCGCTCCCAGAAATCATCCTCCAGCCGGCTACCCGAAAGGCTCAACTGCGTAGCGAGACGAATCAACTCATCGGTATCCGGAGTCTGTTTGGTACGACGGGAAAAGCGGGAACGTTTCATGGTGATCGAAAATGAAAGGCAGGCGGCCTGATTAAGTGACCGGGCGGCGATTCTAGCAGTTCGCCACTTCGAATCAGTGCTGCGGCAGGAAGCGATCCTGCTACGCTGCGCGGCGAATTTGCAGCCGTGGCGATGGAACTGCAGAACGACAGGAACAAGTAGCGGCAGTGGCTAGCGCACTGCTAGGCCGCGCAACAGATCAGCTTCGATGTCATCCACTGCTTCGAGGCCCACAGCGATACGCAACAAGCCTTCGGTGATACCAGACTCGGCACGCGCCTCAGGCGAAATACGTCCATGCGTGGTCGAGGCCGGATGCGTCAGGGTGGTTTTCACATCGCCAAGGTTGGCGGTAATTGAAAGTAGTTTGCACGCATCGATGACGCGCCACGCCTCCTCTCGTCCACCCTTGACTTCAAAGGCAACGATCCCGCCCCCGGTGGACTGTTGGCGCATGGCAAGCGCATGCTGTGGATGCGATGGCAAGCCGGGATAAAACACCCGCGCCACAGCCGGATGTGCTTCCAGCCGACGGGCGAGATCAAGCGCATGCGCCGACTGGGCCAGCATGCGAATCTTCAATGTCTCGAGGCCCTTCAAAATCACCCAGGCATTGAAAGCAGACAGTGTCGGCCCTGCTGTACGCAGGAACTTGAAGACTTCTTCGACCAGCTGCTTGCCACCGCACACGGCACCGCCCAGCACCCGTCCCTGACCATCGAGATACTTGGTGGCAGAGTGAATCACCAGATCGGCACCAAACTCAAGCGGGCGTTGCAACGCCGGCGAGCAAAAACAGTTGTCAACGACGAGTAGCGCACCCGCCGTGTGCGCAAGTTCGGCCAGAGCGGCTATGTCGAACACTTCGGTCAGCGGATTCGACGGCGTTTCAATGAAGATGAGTTTTGTATTCGCTTTCAGCGCCGCCTTGAAAGCCGCCGGCGTACAGCCGGGAACGAAACTGGTCTCGACGCCGAAACGCGGCATGATGGTACCGAAGAGCTGCTGACTGGCGCCGAAGATGCCACGTGCGGCAACGATATGATCGCCGGCCTTGAGCAGGGCCATCACGGTCGAAAGAATCGCCGCCATGCCGCTGGCGGTGGCAACGCAGGCATCCGCGCCTTCCAGTGCCGCGAGTCGCTCCTGGAACATCGTAACGGTGGGATTGGTGAAACGCGAATAGACGTTACCCTCCTCCGCGCCGGAAAAGCGTGCCGCCGCCTGCACCGCATTGTCGAAGACAAAGCTGGAGGTGAGATAAAGTGCCTCGGCATGCTCGCCAAACTGGCTACGCTCCTGACCAGCACGTACCGCCAGCGTGTCAATGTGGAACTGCGTTTTGTCGCTCATTCCGCATTCACTCCGAGGTAACTAAATTAAGGTCGAGTTGGCCGCCTTCACTGTCATCCCGGCCAGGCTTGCCGCGCGCACTTTCGACACTAGCGAGATAATCCGGGCTGATGTCGCCGGTGATGTACAGACCATCGAAGCAGGACGTATCGAAGCGCGTCAGGGCCGGATTGACGGCATGCACCGAATTTTTCAATGCTTCGAGATCCTGATAGATCAGGACATCGGCACCAATCTCGCGACGAATCTCTTCGTCGCTACGGTAGGCGGCGATCAACTCGGCTCGTGATGGCATGTCGATACCATAAACGTTGGCGTGTCGCACCGGCGGACTGGCGGACGCGAAATAAACTTTCTTCGCACCGGCGTCGCGCGCCATCTGGATGATCTCGCGGCTAGTGGTACCACGCACAATGGAATCATCGACCAGCAGCACGTTCTTGCCACGAAATTCCTGGGCAATGGCATTGAGCTTCTGCCGCACCGATTTGCGACGCGAGGCGTGTCCCGGCATGATGAAGGTGCGACCGATATAGCGATTCTTCACGAAGCCCTCGCGGAAAGGCACATCTAGCCGCCGGGCAAGTTCCAGCGCCGCAGGTCGACTCGAATCAGGAATCGGGATCACTGCATCGATGGCAAGGTGCGGCATGGTGTGACGAATCTTGTCCGCGAGAAATTCGCCCATCTTGACGCGCGATTCGTAAACCGAGACGCCATCCATCAGCGAGTCGGGACGTGCCAGATAAACGTACTCAAACATACAGGGCGCATGCAGGGTCTTTTCGGCACACTGGCGACTAACGAATTGGCCGCGCGTGTCGATCAGCACCGCTTCACCGGGCTCGACATCGCGCAGAAAATGGAAACCGAGTGTGTCGATGGCAACGCTTTCCGATGCCACCAGATACTCCATGCCTTGAGGCGTCTCGTTGCGACCGATCACCAGCGGGCGAATGCCATAGGGATCGCGAAAGGCGAGCAGGCCGTAACCGGCGATCATCGCCACCACGGCATAGGCGCCCTTGACGCGGCGGTGCACGCCGGCCACCGCCTTGAAAATGGTTTCGGCGTCGACCTGGTATTTGGTCGAAGCGACCTGCAACTCGTGCGCCAACACGTTGAGCAGCACCTCGGAATCCGAGTTGGTGTTCATGTGCCGCAAATCCTGCAGGAACATGTCACGCTTCAAGGGTTCGGCGTTAGTCAGGTTGCCGTTGTGCGCGAGCATCAGACCGAAGGGTGAATTGACGTAGAAGGGTTGCGCCTCGGCGGCATTGGAGGCCGAACCGGCGGTCGGGTAGCGACAGTGGGCGATACCCCAGTTGCCAATCAAGTCGCGCATGTTGCGGGTGCGGAAGACGTCGCGCACCAAGCCGGGGCCCTTGTGCATATGGAAACGACCACCCTCCGCCGTGGCAATGCCTGCGGCGTCCTGACCGCGATGCTGCAGCACTTGCAGACCGTCGTAGAGCAACTCATTTACCGGCGTAGTCGCAACCACACCCAGAATGCCGCACATCGTCTCAACCCTATCGATAACGAATCCGTTTAGCCAAATCCGGTGGCAGCCAGGGTTTGGCCGCAAGCACCGCCGTTTCGAGCGGTGGCGCCAATACCGCCTGCCGCCACCATTGTTGTTGCGGCAAGGAGGACAAACCAGCCAGCAACACCATGACCCAAACCACCAACAATCCACGTGCGACACCGAACAGCGCGCCCAGAACCCGATCCAGCGGCGCCAGGCCAACCGCTTTCAGGAGCAGCGAGGCAAGCCAGCGCACCAGCGCGAACAATATCAGCACGACAACAAAAATGACGAGAAATCCAGACACCTGTTGCCAAACGGGTTCGGCCAGTCCAGCTGCCACCACCTCGCCCACCGGTGTTGCCCAAGTACGGGCGGCGACGAAAGCCAGCACCCACGCGACCAATGCCAGAATCTCGTTCACCACACCACGCCACACACCAATCAACAGCGACAATGCCACCACGCCGAGCACAACATAATCAAAAACCGTCACAGCGATCGACTCGACCCCATCATGGCTTCAAGGCCACCGGACCGTCGACACCGACGATCTTGATGCGCGTACGAGCATTCTCGGCGGCTTCCTGAGAAGGGAACGGCCCGGCGCGCACCCGCGTACGTCCCCCCCCAGGCGTGTCGACTTTTTCCGTATAAGTGGGGATGCCCAGTTCCTTCAACTTGCCCACCAACAACTTCACGCGCCCAGGTTCCTGATAGGCACCCAGTTGCACCTCCCAGAATTCGGTTGTTATTTTGGCTTCCGGCTTGATTTCTTGCCTGACCTCAGGCTTCGGTTCCACCTTGGGTTCCGACTTCGGCTCGGGTTTGGCGATCGGCTTGGTCTCGGACTTCTCCACCGGCTTGGCTGATTGCGGCATCGCCTCCTCCTTGGCGGAAGGTTTGATCGGTGCAACTGGTTCGGCAGGCGGCACTAGCTTCTCTTGCTTCGGCTTCGGGGCCACCCGCTGCGTCACCCCCTCGTCGGGGCTGGGAATGCGCACCTGAATATCCTTGAGTGGTGGCGCCGGCTTGTGGTCCATTACCATCGGCTGGGTCACGGCCGCCAGCAGTGCCAAGGCCATGGCGCCGATCAGACGCCGGCGCGCACGCTTCTTCAGCTGCGTCGCCTCATCCGACTGGTCTACTTCGCGTGAGTCGTTGTGCTTGTCTTCTTGTGCCATGTTCAAGCCTTGAGGCTGAGAGAACGCATCACATCCGCCACTGTCAGGAACGATCCGAAGGCGAGGATTCTATCATCGTCGCTCGCGTTGTCCCGCGCAAAACCAAGCGCGGCGGTGGGCGATGCGAAAGCCTCTGCCGTCCCGCCAGCGCCGACTTTTTTGAGGGTTTTGACCAACTCTGCCGCGCTTGCGGCACGCGGGCCCGGCAGGTCGCAAGGCAACCAGCGGTCAATGCGATGCTTGATTGACTCTACGACCCCAGCGATATCCTTGTCCGCCATCATGCCGAATATCGCCCAGGTTGTACGCGCAAAACCCATGCCACCCAGACTGGCGGCGAGAGCCGCCACCGCCTGCGGATTGTGAGCAACGTCGAGAACGATCTGCGGACGCCCCGGCACGACCTGACAGCGTCCGGCGACCTCGACTTCGGCCAAACCCCGCCGGATATCCTGCGCCGTCACCGGCAGGCGGTCACGCAGGGCATTCAGTGCAGCAAGAGCACAACTCGCGTTGTGCAACTGAACCTCACCACGCAAGGATGGGAAGGCCAGGCCGCCCAGCTTGCGTCCATCACTCCCCCAGTATTGCCATTGGCCTTCCTGCCTGATGGAGCCAAAGTCACGGCCAAGATACAAAAAGTCGGCGCTGGCGAGACGGCACGCATCCACCAGGCTTTGCGGTGGATCGGCATCACCGCAGATCAACGGTCGGCGGGAACGGCAAATACCAGCCTTCTCGCACCCGATTTCCTCGCGCGTCTCTCCCAGATAATCCATATGATCGAGTGCTATGGTGGTGACGATGGCGCAGTCGGCATCATAGACATTCGTGGCGTCGAGTCGCCCGCCCAGACCGACTTCGAGGATGATCGCGTCGAGCCCAGGTTGCCCGGGTAACGATTGAGCGGCGAACATCTCCCATGCTGCCAACGTACCGAATTCAAAATAGGTGAGCGGCACTCCACCACGCGCACTTTCGACACGCGCAAACGCAGTGCAAAAATCGGCATCGTTCGCCGGCATGCCATTGATGCGTACCCGCTCGTTGTAACGGAGCAGGTGCGGCGAACTGTAAACGCCGATACGATAGCCGGCGGCAAGGAGCGTGTGTTCAAGCAGCGCACAGGTCGAACCCTTGCCGTTCGTGCCACCGACCGTGATGACAGGGCAGGTCTGGCGCTGATTCAATGAAGCCTTGACCTGCCGCACGCGCTCCAGTCCAAGTTCGATGCCCGCCTGGCCGCGCGGGTGCAGGTGCTCCAGATGATCCAGCCAATCGTCCAGACTGCGGCCCGGGCTTGCCGTCATCAAACAGCCGGGATGCGCAACAGCAGAGTCAGGACAGCCGCGAGTCGATCACGCATTTCACGACGATCGACAATCATGTCGATGGCGCCCTTTTCGATGAGGAACTCGGCGCGTTGAAAACCCTCAGGCAAGGTCTCGCGTACGGTCTGCTCGATCACGCGTGGCCCGGCAAAACCGATCAGCGCACCTGGTTCGGCAATCACCACATCGCCGACAAAAGCGAAGGATGCGGAAACGCCACCCATGGTCGGATCGGTAAGTACAGTGATGAAGGGCAGCTGATGACGCGCCAGTCGTGTTGCGGCCGCAGTCGTTTTGCTCATCTGCATCAGCGACAACAACCCTTCCTGCATGCGCGCACCGCCCGATGCGGTAATACAGATGAATGGCATTTGATTTTCGACGGCGACATTCACGCCACGCACGAAACGTTCGCCAACCACCGAACCCATCGAACCACCCATGAATTCGAACTCGAAGCAGGCAACCACCACCGGCAGGGTCTTGATCGCTCCCTGCATCACCACCATCGCATCGGATTCGCCGGTGTCCTCGTTGGCGGCCGCCAAGCGATCCGGATAACGCCTGCTGTCCTTGAACTTGAGCGAATCGAGCGGCAATACCTCGGCACCAATTTCAAACCGCCCTTCCGCATCCAGCAACAGATCGAGCCGCTCGCGCGCCTTGAGTCGATGATGATGGCTGCACTTCGGGCAAACGTTCAGGTTTTGCGCCAGATCGGTGGCATACAGCACGGCCTCGCAAGACGGGCACTTGCACCACAGCCCCTCGGGCACCGACTTGCGGACACCCTCGCTACGCTTGATCTTGGGCGGCAGTAATTTCTGGAGCCAGCTCATGCGGTTATCCCCTTGTCCATGGCTGCACGTACCTCGCGCAGGAAGGCAGTCACACGCGCTGGCGCTTCACCTGCCGGCGCCTGCTCGATGGTTTCGATGATCTTGCTGCCGATCACCACGGCGTCAGCGACACTGGCAATCTGCGCTGCAGTAGCGGCATCGCGAATGCCAAAACCGACACCGACCGGCATGCCAACCTTGTCGCGGATGGCCGGAATGCGTCGCGCCACTTCATCCAGGTCAATCGCCGCTGACCCGGTTACGCCCTTGAGAGAAACGTAATAGATGTAACCACTACCGAGTTTGGCCACATCGGCAAAACGCCCTTCAACTGAAGTCGGTGCAAGCAGGAAGATCGGATCGAGCCCGGCCTCTTTCATTAGTCGCGAAAACTCGACGCACTCTTCCGGCGGGTAATCGACGATCAGAACCCCATCAACACCCGCAGCCTTTGCATCGCGGGCGAAATCTGCCGCGCCATAGGCTTCAACAGGGTTGGCATAACCCATCAGTACAACAGGTGTCGTCGCGTCAGTTTTGCGGAATTGATGCACCATTCCCAGCACGACACGCAGACTGACGCCATAGGCCAGCGCACGTTCGGAAGCACGCTGGATGGTGGGCCCATCAGCCATCGGGTCGGAAAACGGCACACCGAGCTCGATGATGTCGGCCCCGCCGTCGACCAAGGCTCGCATCAACGGCAGTGTCTGGCCAGGTTCTGGATCCCCGGCAGTGATGAACGGAATCAGCGCCTTGCGACCTGCTGACTTAAGTTCCGAAAATTTGGCAGCTATTCTCGACATAATTAAAACTGGATACCCGATTTTTCAGCGACGGTATGCATGTCCTTGTCACCCCGGCCAGAGAGATTGACCAGCAGGATTTTGTCTTTTGACAACGTCGGCGCCAGTCGCGTGGCGTAAGCCAGCGCGTGGCTTGACTCGAGTGCCGGGATGATGCCCTCCTCACGACACACATCGTGAAAGGCCGCGAGCGCCTCGTCATCCGTCACGGTGACGTACTCAGCGCGGCCGGAATCCTTGAGCCAGGCATGTTCAGGGCCGACACCGGGATAGTCCAGGCCGGCGGAAATCGAGTGGGTCTCGATGATCTGACCGTTGGCGTCTTGCAACAAATAGGTGCGATTGCCATGCAGCACGCCGGGCCGTCCCATGGTCAGCGATGCGGCATGTTTGTCGGTGCTGAGGCCGTGACCCGCCGCCTCGACGCCCACCAGTTTGACCTCGTGACGGGAAATGTAGTCGTAGAAAATCCCCATGGCATTGGAACCGCCGCCGACGCAGGCGATCACCTGATCGGGTTGCCGTCCCGCCAGCGCCGACATTTGGCCTATGCATTCGCGGCCAATCACCGACTGGAAATCGCGCACCATCATCGGATACGGGTGCGGTCCCGCAACCGTACCGATGATATAGAAGGTATTGCCGACATTTGTCACCCAGTCGCGCATCGCCTCGTTGAGTGCATCCTTGAGGGTTTTTGAGCCGGACTCGACCGGCACCACAGTCGCGCCTAACAGTTTCATGCGATAAACGTTGGCAGCCTGACGCTTGACGTCTTCGCTACCCATGTAGACCACGCACTCCATGCCATAGCGCGCTGCAACGGTAGCCGTTGCCACCCCATGCTGTCCGGCACCGGTCTCGGCAATCACGCGCGGCTTCGCCATGCGACGGGCCAGCAGCGCCTGGCCGATGCAGTTATTGATCTTGTGGGCACCGGTATGGTTGAGATCTTCGCGCTTCAGGTAGATCTGCGCGCCACCGAGACGCTCCGACCAACGCCTGGCGTGGTAAATAGGACTGGGGCGACCGACGTAATGAGCAAGTTCGTACTCGAATTCGGCGCGGAATGCCGGATCGTTTTTCGCAGTCTCGTATGCCGCATTAAGTTCCGCCAAGGCCGGAATCAGCGTTTCGGCAACAAAAACGCCGCCATACTTACCAAAATGCCCGCGCTCATCCGGCATGTTGTATTTATTATCTGGCATTTGAATATCTGGAATCTGCTGTTCTCACAGCCGCAACAAAGGCGGCGATCTTGTCGGCATCCTTGAGACCCTTGGCGGCTTCAACGCCGCTACTTACATCTACCGCCCAAGGACGTATTTTAGTTACTGCCTCGGCAACGTTACCGGAATGAAGCCCCCCTGATAGAACTACTGGCAATGGCAAATTCCCGGGAATCAAAGACCAGTCGAAAGCCTGACCAACGCCACCGTACGCTTCAACCCAAGCATCGAGCAGCAAGCCCTGAGCCGAAGGGTAACTGCGGGCAAATTCTAGCAGATCGAGTTTCGGCCGCACCCGCGCCGCCTTGAGGTAAGGCAAACCAAACTGCTCGCAGTACGCAGCATCTTCATCACCATGAAATTGCAGGAGATCAATCGGCACCGCCTTCAGGGTCGAGCGCACGACGGACGGTTCGGCATTGACGAACAACCCGACGCGGGTAACGAAGGGAGCGACGCGTTCAGCCAGACCGGCAGCGACGTCTGGCGCAAGAGCACGCGGGCTCGGCGGGAAAAAAACAAAACCGACGGCATCCACCCCGGCAGCGAGAGCGGTATCGAGGTCGTCTACACGGGTAATGCCACAAATCTTGATGCGGGTTCGCTGCATTTTTACAAAATCGGAAACTGCGGGCAGGCCATGATACGTCCCTGCTGTGGCAATGCCCACTCCGGCGCATATTCGACCCTGGTAAGGTACAGTCCATCCGGCGCAAAAGTAGGCGCGGCCATGCTACGGTCACGCACCCGCAGCAGTTCGGCCAGCCAGGTGGTCGATTGACGCCTCATCCCGACATAGACGAGGGACCCCACCAGATTTCTCACCATGTGATGCAAGAAGGCATTGGCCTGAAAATCAAACATGAACATCTCGCCCTGCCGGGTGATCTCGCAGCGAGACAACGTCTTGATGGGTGATTTGGCTTGACACCCTGCGGCGCGAAACGAGGAAAAGTCATGCTCACCCACCAGGCAGGCAGCAGCAGCCTGCATCAAAGCCAAGTCAAGTGATCGATGACACCACCCGACCTTGCCGGCAAAAAGCCCTGGGCGTTCCGGACGATTCAGCAACACGTAGCGGTAGGAGCGCGAGCGCGCGGCAAAGCGGGCATGAAAATCCTCGGTGACACCAGCAGCCCAGCGTACGACAATCGAGTCCGGCAAGTGGGCATTCGTTCCCCGCACCCACGCGCTCAGCGGACGCGTCATCTCGGCATCGAAATGTACTACCTGATCCAGCGCATGAACCCCAGCATCTGTACGCCCAGCACAAACAGTCCGCACGGGTGCGCCGGCAACAGCAGCCAGCGCTACTTCCAGCTCATCCTGCGCCGTGTTGCCAGACGGCTGCGACTGCCAGCCAGAAAACCCCGACCCGTCGTATTCAAGTCCAAGTGCAATTCTCATAACCAGACTGTAAAAGCCATGCCCGACACCAGCAGACTGCCCATCAAAAGGACATCTCTCAGGCGTAAATTCGGCATGGCAAGACTAAGATTTCCAGATGCGCCGGCTTGCTTCTCATCCGGAATCAACCACTCACGCCAGCGCAGCTGAGACTTATCTTCAACCAGTTCGAGCACCAGCATCAGCCGGACTGCCGTTGTCTTGCGCCAGAGAAATGGGCCACTCAACCAGTATATTCCGACTACCAATCCGTTCGTACCAACCGATTCATGCAGCAAGGCCAGGCTGACAAGCATCGCGAGCAAGCGGCTTATTTGTTCCCCCGCACGCTCCAGACCCTCGAAGGTCAATCCCAGCGAACCAGCAAACCCCGGCAGGTACTCGCCCGGCGTGAATATAAAAAAGAGGATGGCAAGCGACAAAAGTAGCCAGCGAGAACCCCTTAGCAGGCGGCGACTACGTTTGGGAGCGAACAGTGCTCCCAGCAACAGGCAAAGCAACGCCACGCCCACCAGCAGGCCTGAAGAAGCCCACTGAACAAAGAAAGCAAATCCAGCCCAGGAAAGGATGAGCGATGCAGGATGCCACATCGGGTGGAGAGGGCAGCTACGCCACGGCAAAGGAAACGCCGTGGCGTCCGGATCAGGCGTCCAACTGATCGAGGCGGGCGCGGGCCGTTGCCTGCTGAGCCACACTCCCCTCACTGAGAACCTCGTTCAGCAATTCACGCGCGCCGTCACGATCGCCCATTTCCTCGTAGGCCTGCGCAAGTTCGAGTTTCGTTGAGACCTCGGGGTCGTCAGCATCGCTCCCGGCCATAGCAGGAGTAACCTCCGCCACCCGAGCCGTAGAATCCAGATCAAGTTCCGGCAGCGCCACAGGTGAGGCAAACGGCGCTGCAACAGGCGCAGAAAAATTGGCTGGAAGGTTGATTTCGGGTAGTTCGACCGAGAGATCAACTGGCGCTGCAGGCTGTTCGACTGCAGATACCTTCACTTCAGGTTCCGCATGAGCGGCAGCATCGGCAGTTCCGCCGACATCCATGGCAAGATCGAGGTCCATTCCGGCATCGGACGTCATCGCGACCGGAGGTACAGCCGCTTCTTCGGGTTCACCCAGATCAAGGCTTATGTCAGCAAGGCCAAGCGTATCGGTATTGCTGCGACCCTGCGCCGGAATTTCTTCGGCAGCCGGCATATCAGAATCAAGGCCAAGGTCGAAGTCGATGTCGCTGGCAACCACTGCATCACGAACCTCTGGGGCGACTTGCTCAGGTTCGGCTGCCGGTAACTCGGTCTCCCCGCCCAAATCGAGAGAGAAATCGACGCCACTACCGTCGTCTGCTGCCGCCACGTCTGCTACGGGTTCTGCCACAGCAGCCTCAGTGGTGACTGTCGCACCTGCCACAGCTGGCTCGGCAGTTCCCAGATCGAAATCGAAGTCAAGACTCATGACCTCATCGGCTGCCGGTTTTGCTGCAGCCTGCTCGGCGGCAGCGGCAACCGCCGGCCCACTGGTCGTACCCAAATCCAGATCGAAATCAAGCGAACCGGCATTAACCTCTGCAGCCGGCGACATTTCTTGCACAAGCGGTGCAACATCTGAGACGACAGCTTGGCTTGCTGCCGGGCTTGCTGCTGGCTCAGAAACTTTCTCGGGCTCAACAGATTCTGGCGCTGCTACGGCTGTGCTTTCGGTCTCGGTACCCGCAAACAGGCCACCGGTAACACCGAGCGTACGCGCCAAATCTACCGCCTTGTCCCATTCCGGACCTCGACCGTTGTTCAGGTCATGCAGATTTTTTGCAGCCACTTCGAACTGCTGAACACTCTTACGGTTGGCGTACAACTCAAGGAGCTTGAGATGAATCGCGCCGCGCGTCGGATCGGACTTCAGTCCCTCTTTCAGTATTTCTTCAGCCTGGCTATCGCGGCCATAAGCCATCAGGACATCGGCCTCGGCAACCGGATCAACATTTTCTTCGGTGGTCAGCACGCCGCCTTCGCTGAAATCACCCTGAATAGAAACCTCACCGTTATCGACGCTTTCGCTGGCTGCGCCAAAAACTGCGCCGGACTTTGCCGCTAAACCGCTTTCAGAAACACCGGGCTTATCTCCAAACTCAGCCGAATCACTCGCCTGCTTTTTTTTGCGCCACGCCGTAAAACCAAAATAACCCAACAGCAAGGCAAGCAGACCACCACCACCAAAAACAAGCTCCGGATTATCATCGACGAAACTCGCTTCGGGCGGCGGGGGCGGGGGCGGCGGCGGGGCGGGCTTCTTCACAGACGGAACGGAAGGTTCGGGCGACTTCGGCGGTTCCGGCGCCTTGACCGGCGCGGACACGGCATCCGGAGATTTCGCCGCGCCAGCCTCCGCTTCGGCCGGCTTGGGTGCGACAACCGGACTAACCGGCTCAGCAGGCTTTTCGGCGGCGGGCACCGTCGTTACTGGCGCACTTGCCACCGGTGCGGCAACAGTCTTGGGGGCAGAAGGTTCAGGCTTCTTTTCCTCCACCGGCTTGGATGCTGCAGCTGCCTGCGCCTGCTGTTGTACCTGAGCCCCTGGCTGGCTCTTCAACTCAACCAGATGCTTCAGATTCTCAAGATTTTTTTCCAGCTGTGCAATGCGTTCGGCTGCTTCGCGCAAAGACTTGTCGCGGGCGATCAAATCCTCCTCGAGGCCCTTGCCACCACCACCCGCCTTAGCTGTCTTGGCGACCTCTGTGCGTGAAACCTCAAGCTTGTCAGCGGTGGGTGCCGGTGCCGCCTTTGCCTCAACCTGCGGCTTGATCTTGCCGGCGGTCTGCTGCTGCGGCGCAACCTCGACCGCAGGAGCAGTACCCGCAGCATCAGCCAAACGACGTCGATAGGCATTGAAATCTGCCGCCTGACTGACAATCAGCTTGCGCGCCTCGCCTCCATTAACCTTGGCAGCGTCGGTCGGATCGGGTAGGCGCAATATCTTGCCGGCACGCAGCCGATTCATGTTGCTGCCGTCGAAAATCTCACGGTTGTTGTTGAACAACGCGACCAACATCTGATCGAGGCTGACTGATTCAGCCTTGTTCTCGCGGGCGATCTTGCTTAGCGTGTCACCAGCCTTCACTTGGTACTCGCCAACAGACTGGCCTGATGAGGGAGCGGCAGAGCGTGAAGTAGTCTTGCCGTCAACCTTGGATGGTACAGGCGTCAAAGAGGTAGCTTGTGCAGGGGGCACAACCGGCACAACTCGCGCCGGCTTGCCCATTTGCAGCATTTCCGGTGGATCGAGCAGGAACGTGTATTCCCGTACCATGCGGCCGGAAGTCCAGTTGAGTTCGACCAGGAAATGCAGGAAAGGCTCGTTAAGAGGGCTATCGGTTGACAACCGCAAGATCGGCTGACCACCGGGCGACTTGGCGACACTGAAGCGCAGGCCGGTCAGTGCCGGCATGAAATCAATACCTGCGTCGCTGAAGGCAGTGTGCGAAGCCAGCTTGGCCGACAGCGCGCTGATCTCTTCGGGCGTTGCCGTGAGAGCGACCTCGGCATTCAACGGCTGACCAATGGCCGAATACACCGTGAGTTTGCCCAAGCCAGCCGCCTGCGAACCAAACGCAGCCCCAAAAAGCGCCACCAACAAGGTCGCCTTGAATATCGATGATTTTTCCGGTTTATTCACAGTGCCTCCCCGCCGGGGATTTGTTATACGGAGTTATACGGTAATTAAAATAACATCATGGGCTTAATGGCGCAAGCTCAACCTTTGCATTATGTGCCGGATCGGTTTAACCGAGCAAAATACGCAACATGCGGCGCAGTGGCTCCGCCGCCCCCCACAAAAGCTGATCGCCGCAGGTAAAGGCACCCAGATATTCCGGGCCCATGGCCAGTTTGTGCAAACGTCCGACCGGCACTGTCAGCGTGCCAGTCACCGCCGCCGGCGTCAGGTCACGCTCGGATATCTCGCGCTCGTTCGGCACCACCTTCACCCAGTCGTTGGCCTTGGCGATGATGTCGCTGACCTCGTCCAGCGGCACATTCTTTTTCAGCTTGATTGTCAAACCCTGCGAATGGCAGCGCATGGCACCCACGCGCACGCACAGGCCGTCGATAGGAATGCTGCCCGGCGAGCGGAATGCCGGCTTGCCGAGAATCTTGTTGCATTCCGCCCCCCCCTTCCACTCCTCCTTCGACTGGCCACCGTCGACCGGCACGTCGATCCACGGAATCAGGCTGCCGGCGAGCGGCACACCGCGGAAGTTCTTGGCCGGGAACGAAGCCGCACGCATGGTCTCGGCCACCTTGCGGTCGATGTCGAGAATGGCCGAGGCCGGATCGGCCAACTCGGCCTTGACAGCATCGTGCAGCACGCCCATCTGGGAGATCAGCTCACGCATGTTCTGTGCGCCGGCACCCGAGGCAGCCTGGTAAGTCATGGCCGAAACCCACTCGACCAGATCATGACGGAACAACCCGCCAAGCCCCATCAGCATCAAAGATACCGTGCAGTTGCCGCCGATGTAGTTCTTGATGCCATTCGCCAAGGCGGCTTTAATGACATCGAGGTTCACCGGGTCGAGAATGATGATCGCATCATCGGTCATGCGCAGGCTGGAGGCCGCATCGACCCACATGCCATCCCATCCGGAGGCACGCAGCGGACCAAAGACTTCCGTGGTGTAGTCGCCGCCCTGGCAGGTGATGATGATGTCCATCTGCTTCAGTGCTACAAGATCCCCGGCGTCCTTGAGCGGCGCGCCCCCCGACTCGACAGGACCCTGCCCGCCGACATTCGACGTGGTGAAGAACACCGGTTCGATCAGGGCGAAATCGCCTTCTTCACGCATGCGCTGCATGAGCACAGAGCCCACCATGCCACGCCAGCCCACTAGGCCTACTTTTTTCATGACACTCACCTCTTCAAATCAATTACAGCGCCGCCAGCACGGCGTCGCCCATTTCCTGCGTGCCAACACGCCGGGTACCCGCTTCGTAAATATCTCCGGTACGGAAACCCTGCGCCAAAACTTTCTTTACCGCAGCCTCGACGCGCAGCGCGGCAGCTTCGTTGGCAAAGGTATAACGCAACATCATCGCCACCGACAGAATCGTTGCCAGCGGGTTGGCCACGCCCTTGCCGGCGATATCGGGTGCCGAACCATGCGAGGGCTCATACAGTCCCTTGTTGTTGGCGTCGAGCGATGCCGAAGGCAGCATGCCGATCGAACCGGTAAGCATCGACGCTTCGTCTGAAAGAATGTCGCCGAACATGTTGCCGGTCACCATCACGTCAAACTGCTTCGGGTTCTTCACCAATTGCATGGCTGCATTATCGACCAGCATGTGCGATAGCTCGACATCCGGATACTCCTTGCCCACTTCTTTGGCGACATCGCGCCACAACTGGGTGCATTCGAGCACGTTCATTTTGTCGACCGAACAGACCCTCTTGTTACGTTTCCGCGCAGCAGCGAAGGCAACGCGCAGGATGCGGCGAATCTCGCTTTCTGTGTAGTGCATGGTATTGAAACCAAAACGTTCGCCATTCTTGAACTCGATACCGCGTGGCTGGCCAAAATAGATGTCACCCGTCAACTCGCGCACGATGAGGATATCCAGACCAGCTACCACTTCCGGCTTGAGCGTCGAAGCGTTGGCGAGTTCCGGATAAAGGATTGCCGGACGCAAGTTGGCGAACAAGCCGAGATCTTTGCGAATGCGCAACAGGCCGCTTTCGGGGCGCAATTCGCGAGGGTTGTTGTCCCACTGAGGTCCGCCGACCGCGCCAAGCAACACGGCATCCGCCTCCTTGGCGAGTTTCTGCGTCGCCGGGGGGAATGGATCATTCGCCGCGTCAATGGCGCAACCACCAAGCAGTGCCTCTTCCATCTCGAATTTCAAATCGAGCGCCTTGAGCACCCGCACTGCTTCGGCGGTAATTTCCGGGCCGATACCATCGCCAGGCAGAACGCAAATCTTCATGGGTAATCCCATCATGGAAATTTAAAAGGAACAACAGGTGGAAATTATCGCACAGGGCGGTAGTGACTCAGTGTCACTGGCAGCCAGCGCCAAATCAGCACCCAGCCACAGGCAGCAAACAGCGCAGCGAGCGTGTAGGTCATGCCCGCGCCGAGACTGCCCCAGGCTTCACCACTGAGCAAGCCGCCGATCATGCCGCCCGCACCAAATGAAAGACTGCCATACAGCCCCTGCATGCGCGCCTGCTGCTGCGGGGCGAACCAGTGCGTCAGTACCGCCACTGTCCCTGCATGGAAAGCACCGAAGGTGGCTCCATGCAGCAGTTGCGCAAAGAGCAGTATGACAGGTGAATCCGCCGCCCAGCCGATCAGCAGGAAGCGCAGCACGGCCAGGGCAAAACTTGCCAACAAGATGCCGCGCAGAGATGTCCAGCGCATCAGGCGCGGCATGGTCATGAAAACAGCGATCTCCGCCAGCACGCCGAGCGACCAGAACAGGCCGACTGCCAGTTTGTCATAGCCGTGGTTGACCAAATGGATCGAATAGAACACGTAGAGCGGCCCGTGTGCGATCGACATGAAGAAGCAGGCGGCCAGCAAGGCCAGCACCTCGGGGCGTTTCAGGAGATCACCCAGTGGGGGTACCGTCCCGCCAGCGCCGACTTTTGTTTCGGGCAAGGTGAGCGCGCTGGCCAGCACGCTGGCGAGGATGGCGATGCAGGCCCAGAGCAGCGCGCTGATCGGCACATGATCGAGCATGGCACCGATCACCATCACGCTGACGATGAAACCGATCGATCCCCACAGACGGATGCTGCCGTAGCGTTCGGTTTGCCCCGCCAGTTGGTCGAGCGTCATCGCCTCGACCAGCGGTAGCGCTGCACTCCAGAAAAACCAGACGAGCGCCATCGCGGCGAGCATGGCGGTGTATTCGCGCGTGAAGAAAAATCCGGCAAAACCGATGAAGGAAAAAAAAGCTGCCAGGCGCACGACGGCAACGCGACGACCAAGGTGGTCAGCCAGCCAGCCCCAGAGATTGGGTGCCAGCAGCCGCATGACCTGCGGCACCGACATCAGCACACCAATCTCCCAGGCAGAGAAGCCGATGTCTTGCAGGTAAAGCGTGAAATATGGCGCAAAAGCGCCAACGAAGGCGAAGTAGAAGAAGTACCAAGTGGCGAGCCACCCGAGGGGAGAAACTCGCATGCGGCGCCCGACGTAAATTTAAATCAGGCAGGCGCGGCTGCGCTGCAAACAGGGAACGAGGTCAGGTAGAACGCTTCTGGCCGATACGGAAAGCCAGCAACAGTTGATAGATCTCGTCTTTCAGCTT
>CAJBAP010000077.1 GCA_903950295.1 uncultured Rhodocyclaceae bacterium | reverse complement strand
GCTGGCCCGGCACTCGGAAATTACCGTGCTGCGTACCTCGGGGCTGCCGACGAGTGACTTGCTGCTGACCTTGGGGAAGATCGGGACGGTATTTGTCGTGCTGACCTTTGTGGTCGGTGAGTTCATCGTGCCGCCTGCCGAGCGCATGGCTCAGCAGTTGCGGCTCACCGCCATGAGCCGCCTGGTGGCGCAGGAGTTTCGTTCCGGATTGTGGGTAAAGGACGGCCTATCGTTTATCAACGTGCGCGATGTCCTGCCGGATACCAGCCTGCGCGGCGTGCGGGTGTATGCCTTCGACGCCAGCTACCGACTGCAGTCGATCAGCGAGGCGGAGAAGGGCCGTTATGTGCCGCCCGGGCACTGGCAGTTGAGCAACGTGGCACAGACGGTATTCGAGGACGAAAGCGCCAGTGTGCTGCATCATGACGAGATGACATGGGAGTCGGCCCTCAGTCCGGAAATTCTGTCGGTCTTGCTGGTGGTGCCGGATCGCATGTCGATCGTCAATCTCTATCAATATATTCAGCACCTGAGCGACAACCGGCAAAAGACACAGCGCTATGAGATCGCATTGTGGAAAAAACTGATTTACCCGTTGGCGACGCTGGTGATGATGGCCTTGGCATTACCCTTCGCTTACACCCACGATCGCATGAGCGCGGTGAGCGTCAAGGTATTTACCGGGGTCATGCTCGGCATCCTGTTTCACATGTTGAACGGCCTGTTCTCACATCTCGGTGTGATCAACAGTTGGCGGCCGCTATTTTCCGCCATAACGCCCAGCGTCATTTTTCTGCTGGCGGCGGGCTCGATGCTGTGGTGGGTAGAACGAAGGTAATGCGAGTCCCAGCGAGTCGGTCGTGCAGGAACTGCCGGTCACGGTCAAAGAACACCCAAAACAGTCCGGCTCCGTAAAACAGCAGACTGGGCCAACTGAGAAAATAGCGCAGTAACAACTGCCCGAGCAGTGGGGGCGAACCATCGCTCCTGATTAGCCTCAGTTTCCAGGTCTGCATGGCGAGGGTTTGTCCGCCATGGCGCCAGTACCAGACGAAGTAGGCACCCATCACGAGAAAGACGTGAACGACCAGTACCGGGCCGGGCAGGACAATTTCCCAGATCATGCCCAGCGCCAAGTGGGGCAGCATGAAGCTGACCGAAAGTACGCCCAGCAACAGCAGCGATTCGTAAAGCATGCTGGCAAGGCGCCGACGCACGCCCGCAAGGGAGATTTCTGGCTTACTCAAGGCAAGACCGATCAATCCTGGGCAGCAGATGGCTGCTGGCTTGCCTTGGGCAGTGCTCTGGGTACGAGGGTGCTCTGCGGCGGCGGCTTGAGCGGTGACAGGGGCGAGCGCGGGGTGCTGGTGGTGGCAAGGCCCTTGGTTTTCTCCGGGAGCACGGTAGCCTGGGGTTTGCTGGGTGTTTTCGGTGGCGGCCGACGGCCAGCCTCTACCTTCAACTGATCACGTTCTTCGGGCGTCAGCGCCGTATATTCTTCCCATTTCTGTCTGACGGCATCGCGCTGCGCGGGGCTGGCTTGCTGCAGGGTCTTGTACTGCTCGCGTGCGCGCTTGCGTTCTTCGGGGGCGAGGCGGGCCCATTCCTGCATGTTGCGCTGTACGCTGGCCTGCTCTGTCGGTGACATGGCCGGATAGCGTTGGGCAATGCCCAGCCACTTCTTGCGCCTGAACGTATCCATGGCGTTCCATTCGCCCGCCAGCGGTGCCAGCGTCTGCTTTTGCTCCACCGTGAGGGCCGTCCAGTTTGGCTGATCGAGCGGCGGCACTACCGGCAGGGGTAGCGGTAGCGCGGCCAGCGCCGGACCGGCCATGAGCCAGAGCGTTACTCCCCAGCGACAGGCGATGCGGTAGGCGCGGGGGATTTTTCGATCCATGCCTGAAAACCTCGATCCAGATAAGCATTGGGCGGCAAATCGTCGGCCAACAGGGCGCTATCGATTTCCACATTTTCGTTTGCCTGCGTAAAGCCGTTCCAGTAATACGCCAAGCTGACTCCCAGCAACAGTGCCAGTATGGCGAACATGGTACGCAGGGGGTGGCGGTCGCCGCCGCTGAAGCTTACTGCCGTCCCGCCAGCGCCGACTATTGCAAAAGCCTCGGCAGTAGCGACTTGCTGCTGGAGTGCGCGCTCACGTCCGGCACGCAGCCTCTCGGTGATGCTGTGGTCGAGATCGCGGGTGCCCTGGTCGAGCACGCGGCATAACTGTCGGGCGAATCTTTCTTCAGGTTT
>CAJBAP010000076.1 GCA_903950295.1 uncultured Rhodocyclaceae bacterium | reverse complement strand
AGCTTCGGTGCTTATCGTCAAGAGGTAACTGAGTAAAAAAAGTCTATTGACTTGCCCGGTGCAGAAGAAGAATATTTGCCGCGTGCAACACCATGATCGTATTTCATAACGAAGGGGGGGTCGGCATGAGCAAACAGTCGGAGCATGAAGCCTATGAAGCCAGGGCCAGCGCAACATTTTCCGCAGAGCGGAAAGAGGATATCTTTGTCCTTATTGTCGCTGCCATTACGGTGGCACTGGTGTTGTCGGGTGCCATTGGCCCCAACTTCTTCAAGTCCCTGTTCTTCTGATTCGGGAGATAAAAAATGAGTGCTGGTGGAAGCGGTGGAATCGGTGTCGAGTTCAGCCTGCAAAATCTCCCCAAGATGTTGCCGGGGCTGATCCTTTGCGTGGTATTCGGTTGGCTGGCGTTACAGTGGGACGCCACGATGAGTCACTGGAATCGTGACTTCAAGGAGGCCGAAAAGGTCTTGAAGGCGGTCAATGATGGCAAGGTTGCGGCAAGTTTCGCCGAATACAAGCAAAAGTACGACGATGGATTTGCCAAGAAAAATGAGGAGTTCAAGGTTGCCGAGGAAGCGTTCAAGGTGGCGACAGCCGCCGGCGACAAGTCTGTCAAGGCACCGAAGAAACCTTCGAAACCGGTCGTTCTCAAGGAAGCCGATTTCAATCAGATTGCGCAGGCCAAGGCCATCCCCGGCACGCTGTCGTTCGGCAACCTGATGATCTCCTTCCAGCTGACCTACGTAGCCATGCTGCTTCTGGTCGGCATGGCGATCCGCAACACCGTCGGCCTGCCTGATGTATTCAAGGCTGGCACGGTGGCGGCGCGGCCGCTGATCAAGCCGGGCATCATCATTCTGGGCGCCTACTACATGTGGACCGACGTGCTGAAGGTCGGCTTCTTCGGCTTGGCGTTGGTGGTGGCTTTCGTCATGGGCACGCAGGTGCTGATCTCCTACTGGGCCCGACGCGCCAAGGTCGATCCAGGCTTGGCGGGTGTGATGGGCGCGGGCGTTGGGGTCTGCGGGGTTTCGGCGGCTGTGGCAGTTGCCCCGGTGGTGAATGCCAAGCCGCGCGACTTTTTCTACGCCATCGGTACCATCCTGCTGTTCGGTACTTTGGGTTTGTTTACCTTCCCTTACATCGGCAAGGCGCTCGGCATGAGTGATCCGGTCTTCGGTGCCTGGGTTGGAACTGCGATCTTGAACACGGCGCAGCTCGTCGCGGCAGCCTCCTGGTACAGCCACGAATCGCTGCTGACGGCCAACGTCATCAACATCGTGCGCGTCGGCTTCATCCCGCTGATCGTGCTGTGGGCCATCTACTTCTACGTCGTCAAGCCAGCTGTCGATGCGGGACACGAAGGCCAGAAGATTAATGTCTGGGAAGTGGTGACGAGCAAGTTCCCGATCTTCGTGTTTGGTTTCTTCATCATGGTGACCATGAACGAGATGGGCTTCTTCAAGCCTGAGCACCGCAGTATCCTCGCCAGTGACCTGCTGAAGCTCTTTTTCGCCATCGGTTTTGCGGGGGTGGGTCTCAACATCGCCTTCGACGATCTGAAGAAGGCGGGAGGCTCGGCTTTCATGATCGGCGTGGTGTCGGCAACACTGAAAGCTGTGCTGGCGGCCATCGCCGTCATGGCCATCGGCGCTGATGCCTTCAGGGTCAAGGGTTGATCTTCAAC
Source organism: uncultured Rhodocyclaceae bacterium (assembly GCA_903950295.1). Next base: position 12,832 of record CAJBAP010000076.1, on the reverse strand, counting down.
TGCAAGGAATGGGGGCATCTGCGGATGCCCCTTTTTTATGAGCATTTCTAAAATTCTGCTCTGCGTTGATGGCGAGCCGCACACCGAGGCGGCTTGCGCTCTGGCGCTCGACCTGGCGCGTGTGCACGTTGCAGCAATTGATGCGCTGTATGTCGTCGACCCTTATCTCAAGAAATTCACCAACGAGATCTACGCGGCGAATCGCGACGAATGCCGGGAGCACCTCGACCGAAGTTTGGCAGCGGAGGGCGAGGCTGCGCTCGATCGTCTGGGTGGGCAAGCCGCCGATGCCGGTGTAACGGTGGGCCGTCTGCTGCAATATGGCGAGCCCGCAGAGGTCATACCGCAACTGGTTGCAACGGGTGGCTACGACCTTGTTGTGCTCGGCGGCAAGCGGTTTGCGAACCGCTATGCCCGCTGGACTTCGCGCGATCTGCCCGCCCGCCTTGATGGCAAACTCGTGGCGCCGGTTCTGCTCGTCCGTGTCTGAGCACCCGTTCGAACGCAGCGTACGGGTAGCGGCGCCTGCGGAACTGGCCGCCCGTTTCTTTGCGGACAGGGAAACCTGGTTTCGGCTCAACCCGGAGTGGGAGGTGCTGGAGTATGCGGCGGGGCATCTCAAGCTGCGTTACGAACGCAGCGAAGAAGAGGTGGAATGCCGTCCCGCCAGCGCCGACTTTTCTGCTACCGGCGGCACGGTGATATTCGATACCGATCCGCCGCGCCGGATTGCCTTGTCCTGGCTGCCCGAAGGCGACGGGGTGACGCATCTGTCCTATCGGGAGACGTTTGCTGCGCCGTTGGAAGACGCGCGCCGCGCCGAACTCAATCTCTGGCTGGATGCCGCCGCCGGCTATCTGGCGATTGCTGCACGCACTGACCGTAAGGGAAAATTCATGCGCTGGCTGCTCGACCGTTTCTGGTTGCGCATGAGCCCGACATCGCGGCGAGTCAGCCTGCTGATTGTCGGCATGGAGGCGCTGGCCCTCCTGTTGTTCATTGCAGTCCTGATAATTTATCGACTTACAGCGTGACCGGCGCAACACAACCCTTGCCACGCCGACGCGGGGCAGAACTTTGATCTCGGTCAACATCCGCTAAGAATATAAGAATATTCTAATACCCAGTGCGATTGAGTTGTTTGCTCTTGGAGGAGGAAATTCTCATGTTCGGCCGCAAAAATGCCTGGGGTGTCGGCGTGTCGTTCACATTTGATCGGTACGGTGGGTATGCAGGGGGCGATGCGCATGTCCGGTGAGGGTTTGCGCCAACCGAGCGCAACTGCTCCCCTGACTGCGCGACCTCGCGAGGTTTACTACACCCGGCAGAAGTATCTGTTCGCCCTAGTGTTCATCATCGTCTCGATCGTTCCCCTGCTGATCCTGAACTACAACGCGTCGCGTTTTTATCAGGAATCCTGGATGGAGAAGACCTCGCTCGAACTCTCCACCCTCGCCGGCGACCGCCGGGAACTGATCGACCGCTTCCTCGAGACCCAGGAAGACCAACTAGCCGGCTTCCTCTCCCTCTATGATCCGCGGACGCTGGGCGACGCCAGGCACCTGTCCGCGTTATTCGCGGCCATGAACCGCAGCGGCGTCATCACTGACCTCGGGGTTATCGATCGCAACGGGAACCATCTGGCCTATCAGGGGCCGTTCGAGAAGGAGCTGGCCGGGAAGAACTACGCCGCAGCCGAATGGTTTGCCGAGGTAATGAAGAACGGTCGCTACGTGAGCGACGTGTTTGCCGGCTACCGGAAGGTGCCCCATCTTATCGTCGCCGTGGCCTCTCCGGACAAAAACTGGATTTTGCGGGCCACCATCAGTTCCGGCATGTTTAACAGCTTGTTGGAGAGCGCCAACGTGGGCCCGGATGGTGATGCCTTCATCGTCAACCGGCGTGGCGAATTACAGACGCCGAGTCGCCTCGGCCATGCCGCCGTGACGCTGGAGCAAATGAAGCATTTCGAGGCGCTGGCCGAGGCCGGTGGCAGGGCGACGCGCATGGGTGACCAGATCTCTGGCGCCACGCGTCTGAACGGAGGCCAATGGTATCTGGTGCTGCAGACCAACGTAGCTTCCTCGCTCGCTTCCTACAACAAGGCACGCCATCTCGATACCGCCCTCGTTGCCGTTGCCTCGGCGCTGATCATCCTGGTCGCGGTGCTGCTGACGCGCTCGATGATCGGTGGCTTGGCGCGCGCCGACCACGAACGCAGCATCCTGACCCACCAGGTTCGCGAGGTGGAAAAGTTGGCCATTATCGGCCGCCTGTCGGCCAGTGTCGCCCATGAAATCAACAACCCCTTGCAGCTGATCTCCGATCAGGCGGGCTTGATGAACGAACTCATGGATGAGGAAATTCCCGCTTCCATCGTCCATTTCGACGACTATCGTCTGGCGCTCGGCAAGATCCGCACCCAGGTGGGGCGGGCGAGCCGAATTACTCACCGGCTGCTTGGATTTTCACGGGTTCAGGATGGGGAGCAGACCGACACCGATGTCAATCAGGCGATCGAGGAAACCGTGGCGCTGTTCGAACACGAGGCGAAGCGCCACCGCATCGCCATCGCACGGCATTACGAAGAAGGGCTTGCCAAGACGCTGACCGATGCAGCCCAGTTGCAGCAGGTGATCCTTAACGTCCTGCACAACGCCATGGACGCCATCGGTCAGGACGGGATCATCGACATTTCCACCCGTACCGACATGGACCGCATCGTCGTCGACTTTGCCGACACCGGACCCGGCTTGACCCATGAGGTGATGGAACACCTGTACGACCCGTTCTTCACCACCAAACCCAAGGGCAAGGGGACGGGTCTCGGATTGTATGTTTCGCGCGACATCATGTTGCGCCTCGGCGGCGACCTCACGGCGGCGAACCGAAGTGCGGGCGGCGCCATTTTCTCGGTGCATCTGCCCTTGACCGGGCAGGGTAAGTAAAGTTGGTTCATTGATAAAGGGGGGGAAGGCTCATGACAAGGTTTCGGCAGTTTTACGATCTGATGATGGCCGGCGCGCAGGGCTATGCGCAATGGGACATCGATACCTCGCAACGGATACTTCACGATCGCCGGCGGATGATGGTCCTGGCGCTGATGCTGCTGCCGATCGCACTGATTGGCGTGGCCTTTGCCGATCAGATCAGTGATGCGCTGCCCGGCATGCTCGGCAGCAAGCAAGCCTATAGCCCCGCTTATTACTCGACGACAATTTTCCTGGCGTCGGTCGCGGTCGGTGTCGTCGCCGGCCTGATCACCGGCTGCATTGGCGCGGGTGGCGGCTTCATCATCGCTCCTGCCCTGATGAGCGCCGGGGTGAAGGGTATCCTCGCCGTGGGCACTGACCTTTTCCACATCTTCGCCAAGGCGATCATGGGGAGTGTGCTGCACCGCAAGCTTGGCAACATTTCGGTCGCTCTGGCGGCCACCTTTCTGGTCGGCTCCATCGCCGGCGCTACCGTGGGTGGCTACATCAACCGGACGCTCTACGAGTCGAATCCTGTGCTTTCCGACGCCTTCATCACGACGATTTACGTCTTCCTCCTGGGTTTCCTCAGTTTTTATGGTCTGACCGACTACTTCAGGATGCGCAAAGCCGCCGCCGCGCCAGCCCGGGCGGCTAGTACGACTAGCTCAGCCGGTGCGACCAGCGCGGGCAACAAGGTGGTCGCGGCGGAGGACATGACGGGCCTGGCCATGAGCATACAGTCCGTCAATCTGCCGCCGATGCTCCACTTCGACGAAGGCGTGGTGCCTGGCGGCCGCAAGGTTTCCGCGATCTTTCTCGTGGTCAGCGGCTTCATCGTCGGCATCGCCGCCGCCATCATGGGCGTGGGCGGGGGCTTCCTTACCTTCCCGATTTTCGTCTATGTGCTCGGCGTTTCCGCGTCGACCACGGTGGGCACGGACATCCTGCAGATCGTGTTTACCGCAGGCTATGCCGGCATCGGCCAATACGCCGTGTATGGCTTCATTTTCTACACCCTCGCGATGGGCATGCTGCTGGGCTCGCTGTTCGGCATCCAGATCGGCACCCTTGTGACCAAGGTCGTTTCCGGCATGACCATCCGTGGCTTCTTCGCCCTGGCGGTGATGTCTGCTTTTATCAACCGGGTATTCGCCCTGCCGGGCAAGCTTGCCAGCATGGGCTACATTCCGATGACTCCGGAGGTCGGCCAACTCGTCGAGCGTATCGGCATCGGCGTCTTCTTCCTGGCGCTCGGCAGTTTCACGGTCTGGGTGTTCTGGACCTTCTTCTCCAACATCAAAACGCTCAAGCGGGAGGACTGATCATGATCCACGACAAAAGAGAATTCGGCATTGGGCTCGTACTCCTGACGGGCTTCTTAATCGTCCTGTTCGCGATTTTCAGCCCCTTGCTCGAAGGTGGCAGAAACACCATCGACTATCTGGACGGGGTCTTCAACTCCATTTCCAAGAACTCGGCCTACTACATACCAGCCGTCGCCGAGAAGGCCAGGAAGCAGGAGGGTAACGCCGTGACGGTAATCCTCAAGATTGCCGACAACGACCAGGCCGAACGCGTGCAAAAGCTCCTGACGGCGGCCGGGGCTACCATCACCTTCAAGGAGGAGAAAGTGGTCGCTTCCGGCGATCTCGGCCGGATACTCGGCGTTGTCCTCGCCGATGCTGACCTCATGTTCAAGAACGACGGCGCGGCGGTGAAGGAAAAGTACGGCGTCGAGGCGAAGCGCGTACTGTATGACTGGCACCGCGCGCTTTCTTCCATGGCCAAGGATCTGGATCGCCAAGCCAAGTTTGCGGAGGGCGTGGTCGTCCGCGACGTGCAGACCAAGGCCGTAGAGCCAGCCTACAATTATTTCGGGATTGATGCCGTGCCGATGGGCAGCATGCTCTGGGTGGTCGTCCTGGCTCTGGCGGGCTACGTCGTCTACACAGTCTGGTACGGTTATGCCATCCTGTTCCTGTTCGAGGGATTCGGGCTCAAGCTGGACCATTAGGTTTTTTGGTATTTCCCGGGCCGGGGGGCGTTGCCTCCCCGACCCGTTTTGACGTAATAGGTATCCGTGTTCAAATTTCTTGCCAAATTGTTCCGGCCGCGACCCAAGCTGGGCGCCGAGGCGCTCCAGTCTGTCTTCCAGGAGCATTTCCGCAGTTTTCGCGCCCTGCTCACGGCCAACAACAATGCCCTCGAACTGATGTCGGTGGCCGAGGATATGCTCCATGCGGGTAAGCCCTTCGGCATGGCCTTCGTGCGTGGCGAACTGACGGCCCTGACAGTCAACGTCTACAAGATGGTGCATAACTTGGCGGTGCTTTCCGATGGCCGTTATCCGGCCCTTCACGAAAGATTCACCAGCATTACCGGCGAGATCGAGACCATCCTCTCGCGGCAGCCCGAGGTGGCGGGAACTGCCCTGGTCTTGAGCATCGACGACATCGATCGCAGCGTCATCGATCAGGTGGGCGCGAAGATGGCCAACCTCGGGGAGATGCGCAAGCACCTCGGTCTGCGTGTCCCCGACGGTTTTGCTGTCACCGCCACCGCAGCCAGGCATTTCATGGAGTCCAGCCTTATTCAGAACGAGATCAATCGCCGCCTGAAAACGCTCGACATCGAAAACCTCGAGGCACTGTACATGGTCAGTTCTGACATCCAGGATCTGATCCGGGCGGCCGCCCTGCCCGACGATCTCGAGCAGGCGATTCGGCAACAACGCGACCGGCTTACTGCGCGGGAGGGGCAGCCACTCGCGGTGTCTCTACGCTCGAGCGCCCTGGGAGAGGATGGCATTCAGGGCTCCTTCGCCGGCCAGTACCGCACCCGCCTCGGGATCGACACAGCGGATATTCCCCTGACCTACAAGGATATCGTCGCTGGCAAGTACCAGAGTCAGGCCATCGTGTACCATCAGCAGCGCGGTTATCGCCACCAGGACGTGCTGATGTGCGTCGGTTGCCTTGTCATGGTCGATGCCCGCGCCAGCGGCGTATCGTATTCGCGGCCCGTCGATGACCCGGAGGGCCCCTGGGTAGTCATCCATGCTGCACCGGGCCTGGGTAACCAGATCGTGGATGGCAGCTCCGCCTACGATTTGCTGCGTGTGTCGCGTGCGGCGCCTCACAATGTCGAACAAGTTCATCTGGCCGACCCGGCGGGAGGACAGAGTTGCCTGTCCGAGGCGCAGGCACGCGAACTGGCAGAGGTGTCGCTGCGGATAGAAACGCATTTCGGTTCGCCCCAGGATATCGAGTGGGCGATCGACCGTGCCGGCACTCTCTACATCCTCCAGGCGCGGCCGCTGGAAACGGGGTCGGGGCGCACCATCACCAGCGCTGAAGCGGAGCATGAGGAACTGGCAGATTCCTCCCCGGATCGGGTGCCCATCCTGGCCGGTGGTGTCACAGCCAGCCGGGGCGTGGGTGCGGGCGAGGTGTTCAAGGTCAGCTGCACGCTCGATATCCTCGACTTTCCGAAGGGCGCGGTACTGGTGGTGGAGACGCCTTATCCGGAATGGGCCGTGCTCATGAACCGTGCTGCGGCCGTGGTGAGCGAAACCGGCCAGATCGCCACCCACCTCGCCACCGTGGCGAGAGAGTTCGGCGTACCTGCCCTGTTCGACCTGCCAGGCGCCATGACCCGGCTCGACAACGGCCAGAGTGTGACAGTCTGCGCCACCGCGCTCCGTATCTACGCGGGGCGTGTCGAGGCATTGCTTGCCGCCGCACCGCCGCCGCCAAATCTCATGGAAGGCAGCCCCATCCACACCTTGCTCAAGGATGCGCTCACCCACATCACTCCGCTGAATCTGACCGAGCCTGACTCGCTGTTCTTCAAGCCGTCATCCTGCCGCACCCTGCATGACATTACCCGCTTCTGCCATGAAAAAGCTGTCGTCGAAATGTTCAACTTCGGTCATCGTCACGGTGCGCGCGACAAATCGGCCAAGCAGTTGCACGTGGTAGGCATGCCCTCGCAGTGGTGGGTGATCAACCTGAAGGACGGGTTCCGGGAAGACGCGGATCTGACGACCCCCTTTATCCGCATCGAGGACATCGTTTCCGAGCCGATGCTGGCGATCTGGAAAGGCATGACCGCGGTGCCATGGCAAGGGCCGCCACCGGTCAGCCTGCGCGGCTTTGGCGCCATCATCGCGCAGTCGGCAATGAATCCGCAGATCGACCCGGCGGTCCGCTCGAGCATGGCTGGCCGGAACTACTTCCTGCTCTCGAAGAAATACTGCAACCTGAGCGTCCGGCTTGGCTACCATTTCGCCTTGGCCGAGGCCAACTTCTCGGAGCTGCTCACCGAGTCGTATGTGAACTTCCAGTTTCAAGGCGGGGCTGCCGATGAACGCCGGCGTCGCCGGCGCGTGCGCTTGTTGGGCGAGATGTTGCGCGAACTGGATTTCCGCGTCGATATCAAGGGCGATTCGCTCACGGCCCGCATCGAGAAGCGTCCGATCCCCTATCTGCGGGAGCGTCTCGTGGTGCTGGGTTACCTGCTCATCCATACCCGCCAGGTAGACATGGTGATGGATGAGGAAGGCTTCATCGACAGATATCTGGACAAGATCAACGCGGACATCCGTATGATTCGCGAAACCATAACCACTGAACCCGTTGCAGAACATGAAACAGCCGAAAAACATTCTCCTGGTTGACGATGAGGAGGATTTCCTCGAAACCACCTCGCGCCGTCTGCGGCGCCGGTCATTTGAGGTCATGACGGCCACCTGTTGCGCTGATGCCTTGCCCGTGGTGAGTGACGGCTGGCCGGACGTGGTGGTCCTCGACGTGATGTTGCCCGACACCGATGGCATGGAGTGTCTGCAACGCATCAAGCAGTTGGCGCCACGCCTCCCCGTGGTCATGCTCACGGGGCACGCCTCGCTTCAGGCCAGTATTCAGGGCCTGGAGCATGGCGCCAGCGATTACTGTCTGAAGCCCATCGAGCTCGACGAACTGGTCGAGAAAGTAATCATCGCCTGCAAGGAGGCGGATGGTTTGCTGTGACGGTGCCCGCTGACCGTAGTCGCGAAGGGGAGGCGTTAGTCGTGCAGCTTGGTCGCAAGGTTCTGGGTTTTTGCCGCCGGCCGTAACGGATCATCCTCACCGGCGTATTCGGCACGCGAGTAGATAGCCTCCAGCGCCAAGTCGGCGGTGGCGAAGAAGCGATGCGAGCCGATTTTTTCCCACAAGCCGGTGGCGTGCATCACATCGAGTACTTGCCTCTTGAGACCGGAGAAGAGCACGACGATGCCGCTTTCGTTGAGTCGTTCAACGAGGTGATGGATCACTTCCTCGCCTGAGGCGTCGATGTCGTTGATGCCGTCACCCACGATCAGCACGTAGGGCGCCTCCGGGTTATCGGCCACGGCATTCAGGACGGCATCTTCGAAGTGCGACACGTTGGCAAAATAGAGGCGGCCGTCGAAACGGATGGCGGTGATGACGTCGGATGCTGCCAGGTTATTTATTTGCGCATCGCGCAACGTCCCGTCCGGCATGCGACCGAGCACTGCAACGCGTGGCGACATGGTGCGGTAGAGGAACAGCACGATGGCCAGCACGGCGCCGACCATGATGCCCTTGTCGAGATGCGGTGCCGCCAGCAAAGTCACGACGAAGGTGACGATGGCGACGATGCCATCGGCCTTGCTGGCTTTCCAGGCATGCTTGATGGCGTCGAACTGGATCAGGCTGGCGACGGCCATCAGGATGATCACCGCCAATACCGCCTTGGGCAGGTGATAAAGATAGGCGGTGAGGAGCAGCAGGGTGACGGCAACGAAGATGCCGTTGAACACCATGGCGAAGCCGGTTCTTGCTCCGGCCTGGAGGTTGATCGCCGAACCGGTGAAAGAGCCACAAGCGGGATAGGCCTGGAAAAAGGCGCCGCCGATGTTGGAAAGGCCCTGGCCAATCAATTCCTGGTTCGGGTCGATCTTGTCTTTGGTCTTGGCGGCCATCGCCTTGGCCATCGAAATCGACTCCATGAAGGCTACTAGTGCGATGACCAGGGCAGCCGACAACAGGGAGGTAAAGGCATCCAGCGTCAGGGTGGGCAGGCGAAAGGCCGGTAGGCCGGCCGGAATATTGCCGACTACATCGCCACCGCCAACCAACTTGACTTCGCCTTTTTCTATCTTCTTGATATGCCACTTGTAGCCATCCGTTTCGACAGCCGCCGGGACTTCGTCAGCGAGGTAGATCAACGCGGGTTTTCCCTCGGCAACTTCGGCGCGCGCGAGCTTGACCTTGAGCAGGACCTGCATGCGCTCCTTGTTTTCCTGCTCCATGTTGGACACGCCGAGCCGCATCAGGTCGAGCTGGTATTCCAGGTCGGCGATGCCGGCAGTGTCATGGGCTTTCTGCAGGATACGCAACTGCGCGGCCTTGCTCGAGATATCGACCGAAAGATCGCGAATATTGTCGTCGGCGACGATGTGCCCCATCACCAGGGCGTGGATGGCGGAGTTGGCGATGTCGTCCGGTTTGGCCTTGGTGTTGTGGGCGAAGCCGGCGAAGTAGCTGACCAGGGTCGTGATGACGACGGCGACCAGTACGCTGGGTTTGGCCAGTGCCTTGATCTTTTTCAGGAGCAGCATCAGGACGAGCGCAAACACAGACATCGCGAGGGTAGGTAGATGGGTTTGCGGCAGGTAGCCGGCCATTTCCCAGATGTCCTTGAGGAAGGAGTCGCTGCGTCCCTTGGGAATACCCAGCAGCATGTCGAGCTGCGACAGGGCGATGATGATCGCTGCGGCGTTCATGAAGCCGAGGATGACCGGGTGTGAGACGAAATTGACGATGGTGCCGAGCTTGAGCACGCCCAGACCGAACTGGATGATGCCTACCATCAGGGCGAGCAGCAGGGCAAGGCCGACATATTCATTGCTGAACGGTATCGCCAGCGGTGCGATGGCGGCGGCGGTCATCAGCGAAACGATAGCCACCGGGCCGGTGGCGAGCTGGCGGGAAGAACCCCACAGCGCACCCAAAACTGCTGGCACCAGCGCCACATAGAGGCCGTAGTACACCGGCAGGCCGGAGAGTTGTGCGTAGGCCATTGCCTTTGGCACCAGCACCAGCCCGCCGGTGATGCCGGCGACCAGGTCGCCGCGCAGGATGAAGGCGTTAACCGGAAACCAGGCTAGAAAAGGGAACAGGCGCAGTAGCCAGCGGTTTGTAAGCATTGACGAACCCCGAACAGCAAAAAGTTGAGCAAAAAACAGCGCGCCATTTTACGTGCAGCTTATTCCCACAAGATCGAAAGGGAGTTATGTTGGCATTATGCGGGTCTATCCTGCACCGAATATAAGAAAGTTCTAAAATTCGAGTCTTGCTGCCCTTGGCATTTTTCTCTGCAGCCACCTCATGAGCATTCCCGTTATGGCCTTTTCCCTGAAAAAACTGTTCCCCTTTCTCGCCTGGTTTCCGTTGCGAGGTGATGCGCTCAAGGCTGACTTCCTGGCGGGGCTGACCGTCGCCCTGGTACTGGTACCCCAGTCGATGGCCTACGCCCAACTCGCCGGCCTGCCCCCTTACTATGGCCTGTATGCGGCTTTCCTGCCGGTGATGGTCGCCGCGATGTGGGGGTCGTCGAACCAACTGGGTACCGGACCCGTGGCGGTCGCCTCCTTGTTGACGGCCTCATCGCTGACGCCGCTGGCCGCGCCGGGTTCGGATCAGTTCATCGTGCTGGCGATCATGCTCGCACTGATGGTCGGCCTCGTGCAATTGGCTCTGGGCGTCTTCAAGCTCGGCGTGGTGGTGAATTTCCTCTCGCATCCGGTGATCGTCGGTTTCACCAACGCGGCGGCGATGATCATCGGCCTGTCCCAAGTGAATAAGTTGCTCGGCGTATCCATGGGGCGCTCCGAGCACTTCATCAATGACATCTGGGGCGTGGCCAAGCAAGCGGGCAACACCCACTGGCCGACGCTGGCCATGGGGGTAGTGGCTATCGTCATCATGTACGTCATCCGCAAGAAGTCGCCCAAGCTGCCGGGCGTGCTGATCGCGGTGGCGGTGACCACCATTGCTTCCTGGGCGCTGCACTTCGAGAGAAATTCCAGTGGCGCGATTGAGGACATTGCCGATACCGAGCTGGCAGCACTCGTCGAGCGGGTGGATATTGCCGGCCGGCGGGTCGAGCAGGCCAACCGGGCCGTGGCGGCCAAGGCGGCCGAGGCCAAGGCTTCGCACAAGGAGGCGGGTGAGCACAGCGCCGAAGCCGTTACGCGCGATGCCATCCTTGAGATGACGCGCCTGTCGGTCGAGCTGCTCGACAAGGAAGCGGGCAAGTTGCGTACGTCCTTGCGCGCGATACCCGTGGTGCGGGCGCTCGATGAGCAGGGCCAGTTTTCCGGCATTTATGCAGCCAGCCATCTGCCTGCAGGCACACAGACCGATGGCGTTCTCTACCGCATCCGTAGCGTCAAGGAAGCCGGCTTCAAGCTGGTGGGTGGCGGCGAGGTGATCGGCAAGATTCCCGAGGGCTTGCCCCCGATCGGGCTGCCGAAGATTTCCTGGGACATGCTCAGCAGCCTGCTGGCCGCCGCCTTCGTCATCTCCCTGGTGGGCTTCATGGAGGCGATCTCGATCGCCAAGGCGATTGCCGCCAAGACCAAGCAGAAGATCGACCCGAACCAGGAGTTGATCGGTCAGGGCTTGGCCAACCTGGTCGGCAGCATGACCCAATCCTTCCCGGTCTCTGGCTCCTTCTCGCGCTCGGCGGTGAACATGAACGCCGGGGCCAAGACCGGCATGGCTTCGGTCATCACCGGACTGATCGTGCTGACGACGCTGCTGTTCCTCACGCCTTTGCTCTATCACCTGCCGCAGGCCGTGCTGGCGGCGGTGATCATCATGGCGGTGATCGGTCTCATCAACTTCGGTGCGATCAAGCATGCCTGGGAAGCCAACAAGCATGACGGCATCGCGGCGGTTGTCACCTTCGTCGCCACGCTCGCTTTTGCCCCACACCTCGACAAGGGCATCATGGTCGGCGCCGGGCTGGCCATCGTGCTCTACCTCTACCGCACCATGTCGCCGCGCGTGGCGATTCTCGGTCGTGTGCAGGATGGTTCGTTGCGCGACGTTGCGGTTCATAACTTGCCTGCGTCGGATGTGGTAACTGCCGTGCGCTTCGATGGCAGCCTGTATTTCGCCAACGTTTCCTACTTCGAGGATGCCATTCTCGAAGCGGTGGCAAGCAATCCGAAAGCCCCCTACCTGCTCATCGTCGGCAATGGCATCAATGAACTCGACGCCTCCGGTGAGGAAGTCATCCATCACCTGGTCGAACGCATGCGCAGTACCGGGATTGTCGTGCTGTTCTCGGGGGTGAAAAAGCAGGTACTCGACGTCATGCAGGCGACCGGTTTGCTTGCCGTGATCGGCGAAAAAAGTTTTTTCCCGACGGCTGAGGCGGCATTGGAAAAGATTTACTCGCGTGAAGAAAATCTGGAGGCCGACGACAGTTTGCGACCCGCCACGGCGCCTGCTCTGATCCTGGAACAGCGCTTCAGTTGAGTGTGGAAAGCTTCCGGGCATGCTGAAAACGTTGTTGCTGTTGCCATTGATCGGCGCTCTGGTCGTGGCCTTGCTGCCAACGCGCGACCCGTTGCTGATCCGTCGTGCAACGCTGGCGGCGACGGGCGTGGTTCTGGTGTGCGCCTGGTCTTTGCTGGGACAATTCGACCCCGCTGTTGCCGGTATCCAGTTCTACGAGACCCACGCCTGGCATGCGCGGCTGGGGTCGAGCTTCTCGCTCGGTGTCGATGGTTTTTCTCTGCCTTTGATCTTGCTGGCGTCACTCCTGATGGTGGTGGCGGT
>CAJBAP010000075.1 GCA_903950295.1 uncultured Rhodocyclaceae bacterium | reverse complement strand
CTCTGCGGACGATCACGTCTTCCATGCCGGCACGACCGAGAAGGATGGCCACGTCATCACCGCCGGTGGCCGGGTGCTTTGCGTTACCGCACTGGGCGACACCGTGCGCTCGGCACAAAAACGTGCCTACGAGATCACCGACGACATCCGTTTCGATGGCATGCAGTTCCGTCGCGATATCGGCCACCGCGCCATCAAGCGCTAATGGATAGCGTCGCCGTCCGCGCCTATTTCACAGGCTTGCAGGAACGCATCGTCGCGGCACTGGCGGAGTTCGACGGTCAGAACTTCCGCCGCGATGAATGGACCCGGCCCCAAGGTAAAGGAGGCGGCGGCGGAATTTCCCGGTTGATCGAGGAAGGCAATTTCTTCGAACGCGGCGGTGTCAATTTCTCGCATGTCACCGGCGACAAACTACCGGCCTCGGCCACCGCACACCGCCCCGAACTCGCCGGCAGAAGCTGGGAGGCGATGGGCGTTTCACTGGTAATGCATCCACGCAACCCCTACTGCCCAACCTCGCACATGAACGTGCGCTGCTTCGTCGCCAACAAGGAAGGCGAGGACCCCGTGTGGTGGTTCGGCGGCGGCATGGATCTCACGCCCTACTATGGTTTCGCAGCAGACGCGGTGCATTTCCATTCGACCTGCAAGCACACGCTATCGTCCTTCGGCGCTGACGTGCATGCGCGCTACAAGCAATGGTGCGACGAATATTTCTTCCTCAAGCATCGCAACGAGCCGCGCGGTATCGGCGGCATCTTCTACGATGACCTCAACGAAGGCGGCTTCGACCGCTGCTTCGCGCTGACGCAAAGTGTCGGCGACAGCTTCATCGAGGCTTATCTGCCGATCTGTACAAATCGTCGCGAGACCGCTTACGGCGAACATGAACGCGACTTTCAGGCCTACCGTCGCGGTCGTTATGTCGAGTTCAACCTGGTGTGGGATCGCGGCACGCTGTTCGGCCTGCAGTCGGGCGGGCGCACCGAGGCGATCCTGATGTCACTGCCGCCGATCGTCAAATGGCGCTATGACTGGCACCCGGAGCCGGGCAGCGCCGAAGACAAGCTCTACACCGACTTCCTGCCACCGCGCGACTGGGTCTAGCAGTCGGCTAGAGTATGGCTGCGGCCCGGTAGTGCCGTTCCGCCAGCGCCGACTTTTCGAGGCCGTCGAGTAGCTGGGCCAACTCGACGTGCGCGGCACGCGTGGGTTCGACGGCAAGCGAGGCCTCGAGATAACTCTGCGCCTTGCCCCAGAGTTGGCGCTGCGCGCACAAGCGGCCCAATGCCAACAGCAACATGGCATCGTTGGGATGATCATGCAGCCACTGCTCGCAATGGGCGATGCGCCCCAGCACATCGCCACCAGGGCAACGCGCATAGTCCTCCAGCAGCACCGACTCCCAGCGCTCGTCGAGATAATCCTCGATCAGGCGCGCGCTTTCGGCACACGCACCGGCAGCGGCAAGCGCATGGGCCGCGCGTTGCGCCAGTTGCAGGTCGGTCCGGTCTTCAGTGGGCACGCTGTTCCAGTAACGGACGATCTGCGCCGGTTCATCCGGCATGCCATCGAGCACGCCGCGATGCGCGCGCAGTCGCAGCGGCTGTGCCTGTTCCGGGGTCAGGGCGCGATGTTTCTCGAGCAAGCGGGTAAGTTTCAACACCTCCTGCCAGTCACCGCACCCCTGTGCCAACCGCAAAGCCAGTCGCTGGGCTGAAATCTGCCGGCGTTCCTTCGTCCCGAGTTGATCGAGCGCAGCCTGCGCCGTGGCGAAATCGCGCGCATCAAGCGCCACCCTGATTTCGGCCATCAACCGGGCAGTACGCCAACCGGTCGCATCTTGCTCTTCCGCTCGCAGGCGCCACTTGGCGATGTGCGCAGCGTCGCGCAGGGCATGGGCTGCCTTGAGACCGGCGAGGGCAGCCAGGCCGGTCGCCGGCCCCACCGCACCATCGGCGCCGACTTTTTCGGCACTCTTGAGGGCATGGCCATAGCGTCCTTCCCAGAACAGTCGCACGGCCTCGGTCGCCATCTGCTCGTCACGCGCACGGGCACGGCGCGCACGAAACTCGCCAACGACGCGTGGCAGATTCAAGGTAATGGCGATGGCACGCAAGGCTAGATACACCACCAGCAAAATCAGCAGTTGCAGCAGGACAAACAGGTTGAGCGATAACTCGACGCGCCAGGGCGGCATCACCCACAGCACGTAGCCATCGGTGAGGCGGCCAAGCAGCGCCACCCCCATGGCCAGGGCGGCAAGCGTCAGCAACCAGAACAGTGCGCGCATGATGGTTTTAGTGCGGCGTGCGGCGGTCGCGCGTCAGCTTGAAGTTGCGCAAGGCAGCGAGCGTTTCATTGAGTTCGACCGGCGCGTGCATCAGATCCTGCCGGGTGAGTTTTTTCAGGCTGGCTTGCGCCTCCGCGACCGCCGGGGCACGGGTGTCGAAATAACGCTCGAGCCACTCACCCGCTTGCTTGAGGTCACTCTGGAAACTGCGACCATCCCGCGCCAGCAGGCCAAGACGCGCCGACAGCAGGCGCAACCGCAGGTTCTCGCGCAGGAAGAAAGTTTCGCGCGGCGACAACAAACCGGGGTCACCGATACCCTGCGGGTCGATCCGCTCGATGCGTACCAGTTGCCGCACCTCGTGCCATAGATCGGCCAGCCAGGCCCGCGCCATCGCCTGCCAGTCAAAAGTCGGCGCTGGCGGGACGGCAATCGCCGCATCCGCCGTGTTGAGGGGAACGGCGGCAGTGGGTTTGACGGCGATTGTCGGCGCGGGGCGCTGCTCGTAGGCCAGCGGCAGATTTGGCACGATATTCAAGATGGCTTCGAGCTTCATTGCAATACCCGGCACATCAGCACTCGGCAGCG
>CAJBAP010000074.1 GCA_903950295.1 uncultured Rhodocyclaceae bacterium | reverse complement strand
GAGCGAGTTCAAGCATCTGGAACATTTCTACTTTCACAACTGCATCTACGACTACGTATGGAAAGACAATCGCCGCCGTCACAGCGAGCGCTTTCCGTTACGCGATGTACTGCACAAATACGGCGAAGACTACAAGGTCGTGATCGTTGGCGATGCCACCATGAGCCCGTATGAAATTTTGCAGGCCGGCGGCTCGGTCGAATACAGCAATGAAGAAGCCGGCGCGGTCTGGCTGCAGCGCCTGCTGGACACCTGGCCACGCGCAGTCTGGCTTAATCCAGAGCCCGAGCGCCTTTGGGATTACCGTCACTCTATTCAGATCATCCGTACGATTTTCTCGAATCGCATGTTTCCACTCACCCTCGAAGGCCTGTCGCGGGGAATGCGCGAGCTCAACAAATAGCGAGTGGCGATCTTGGCTCGGCCATCGGCATGCGCCAACAGCAAGCGGGGCGGTTACCGCTTTGGAATGTGATGCGTCAAATAGGCTTCGAGTCGACCAAGACTGGTCGTCACATCCTCTAGCCCGGTATTGATGCTCAACTCGGGTGAGAGCGGCGCTTCGTAGGGCGCATCGATGCCTGTGAAATCGCGCAATTCGCCGGCACGCGCCTTGCGGTAAAGCCCTTTTGGATCGCGCGCTTCGCAGGCTGCCAGATCGGCTGCAACATGGATCTCATGAAAGCCGCAGCGCCGCGCGGCTTGCTTGGCCAATAGTCGGTCCTGGCGATACGGCGAAATAAATGCCGTAATGCAAACCATGCCGGCATCGGCGAACAACGCGGCCACCTCGCCGACGCGGCGGATGTTCTCGGCGCGGTCCTCCGGCGAAAATCCCAGGTTGGCATTCAGGCCATGGCGAATATTGTCGCCATCCAGCGTATAGCAGGCGTAGCCAAGTTCCAGCAGGCGCGCCTCGATGCCCATCGCCAGCGTCGACTTGCCGGAAGCCGAAAGTCCGGTAAGCCACACAACGGCACCATCGTGGCCGAAGCGCTGGCGGCGTTCAGAATGCCCGACATGGTGGGCAACACTCGTAAGGTTGGTTGATTTCATTTTTTTCGATGGACCGGTATGTTCAGCGTTCCCCGAGCGATTCATTCAAGGTCTTGATGACAGGCTTGAGCAAATAACGCAGGATGGTATTGTTGCCGGTCTTGATCTCCACGGTGGCGGTCATGCCCGGCTGGATTTCCAAGTTTTCGGTCGGCCGCGCCGAAAAGCGCTTGCCCTGTGTTTCGACCTGCACCCGGTAGTAGGCCTGCTCGCCCTGCTTGAGGTCTTCGGTCAATGTATCCGCACTGATGTAAGTGAGCTTGCCGACAAGCGACCCGTAGATCGTATAGTCGTAGGCGTCTATCTTGACGTTGGCCGGCAGGCCGGGTTTCAGGAAGCCAATGTCAGCAGGCTTTACCTTGGCCTCAACCACCAGATTGTCTTCCAGCGGCACGATCTGCATCACCTCTTCGCCGGGTTTGACCACGCCGCCCACCGTAGTGATGCGGACGTTCTTGACGACGCCGTTCACCGGCGCCTTGACTTCAACGTGGTCAAGCTGGTCCTTGCGCTGGGCAAGCAACTGCTGGGTACTGGCCAGATCCTCCTCGACCTTCGAAAGTTCGGCCTGGGTATCCTGCAGATACTTGTTCTTCCGGTTGGTGATCTGCGCCTGCACATCGGTGACCTGGCGCTGCAATTTGAGCACCTCGGCCATGCTCACATCCCCCTGTTTCAACAGTGGCTGCGTCATGTCCAGTTCCCGCTTGGCCAGGGCCAGAATTTGCCCCAGGGAGTGAATGTCCTCGTTGATTGCGGCGCGGCGCTTGCGAAGCAGTTGCAACTGGTTGTCGCGAAACTGCGGGTAGTCCTTGAGCATGGCGGGGAACCTGACTTCGCCGTCAAAAACCTCGGCATTCAGTCGGGCCAGGGCCGCCTGTAGCGCTGCGGACTTGGCGCGGGTTTCCAGATAGAGCGACTCCATCTTGGTGGGATCGAGTCGAGCGAGCAGCTGCCCCCTGGACACCTTGTCCCCTTCTTTCACCAGCATCTGCTCCAGCACCCCGCCATCGGGCGACTGGATGACCTGCGAACGCGAACTGGATATCACCTGACCTTGCGCGCGGGTGACCTGCTCGATGTCGGAAAATGCGGCCCAGACAAAAAAGATCAGCAGAATTCCAGCCGAAATCCACAAGGTCAGCCAGGGGCGGCGCTGGTCCTCGCTGCGGCCGAATCTTGAAGCTCCCCGTTTGTCCTGACGCAGCCCGATCATGCGGCTTCTCCCGATGGTGGCAACTCGTTATTTTCCGCAGCCTGCGGGCGTCGCGGTGCCCGACGCAACTCAGATAGCTTCGCCATCACCTCGTCACGCGGCCCGTCGATCAAGATTTTCCCCTGGTCCATGACGATGACGCGGCTGACATGCCGGAGCAAGGCGCTCTTGTGCGTCGCGATGACGATCAGCGAATCGGCAGCCATCGTGGCGAACAGTTTGTTCATGACATGAGCTTCAAGATCCCCATCCATCGAGGCCGTCGGCTCGTCGAGGAGCAATATCTTCGGCCGGGCAAGCAACAGGCGCGACAGACCGACGATCTGGCGCTGTCCGCCAGAAAGTCCGCGGCCACCCTCCATGATCGGCAGTTCGAGACCCTTGGGGTGGTTCTTGATGATGCGATTGAGGCCGGTCATGGCGGCCACGCCAAGGATCTGTCCATCGGTCGGGGACGACAGCCCGAGGGTCAGGTTCTCGCGCAGGGTGCCGTTGAACAGCCGGACATCCTGCGTCAGGTAGCCGATGTGTTCCCGCATGAATTCGGGCGCAAGATGCGCCATATCCACCCCGTCAAGAAAGATGCGGCCTTCGGTGGGCTTGTAGAGTCCGGAAAGAACCTTGATCAAGGTCGACTTTCCCGACCCGACCGAACCCAGCACGGCAATCCGCTCGCCCGCTACAAACCGCGTCGTCGTCGGCTGCAATGCCGGGCGCGCCTCGGTGTAGCTGAACGACGCTGCCTCAAGCCGCAGTTTGCCTTCACATCCGGCAGGAATAACGCGACGCTCTCCCGGATTCCTGTCGCAGGGCAAGGCCATCATGTCGTCCAATCCCTTCAGCGCGACCTTTGCGTGCTGCCACTGCACGATCAACCCGGCGATCTGGGCGATCGGGGCAAGCGCGCGGTTGCTGATGATCGAACAGGCGATCAATGCGCCCATCGTGATCGATCCGGTATTGATCGCGTACACGCCGGCCGCGATCATCAAGACGTAGCTCAACTGCTGGAACGACTGCGTGACATTGGTCGCCGTCATCGCGACGGCGCGCGCGCGCAACTCGACCTCGGCGGCATCGGCGGTCAGCCGCTGCCAGCGATCGAGCAGCTTCCATTCACCCCCGACCGCCTTTATCGCCTCGATGCCGTCGATCGCCTCGACCAGCAGACCGTTTTTCTGGTTTGCGTCGCGCAGCTGCGCCTCGGCCAGTCTGGCCAATTGCCACTTGGCGTAAAGGCCGGCCATGACAGAACCGGGCAGCAACAGCAGGGGCACCCAGCCGACGACGCCGCCGACCGCGAAGATCACTAGCACGAAAAAAATCACGAAAGGCGTGTCGGCGATCAGGAACAGCGTCGAGGACGTCATGAAATTTCGCACCAGCTCGAATTGCTTGACCTGGGACGCGAAGGTGCCGATGCTGCGCGGGCGGGCATCCATGCGGATCGCCAGCACCCGCGAAAAGAACACCCCGGACAGTTCCTGATCAATCGACTTGCAGGCCCGGTCGGTGATCTGCGCGCGAACCTGCTTCATCAGCAACTCGAGGCCGATCGCCAGAAATGCGCCGATGGTCAGCACGATCAGGGTCGAGTAGCTCTGCGAAGGCACCACCCGGTCATAGACCTGCATGGTATAGAAAGAGACCACCAGTGCAAGGACGCTCGCCATCGCAGTCGCGAACACCGCCTCGACAAAAAGCGGGCGCCGCTTGCGGATTGAAAAGACGAACCAGTCCATGGCCGACTTTGGCTCCGCCGCCGCGTGATCCGCCACGGGCAATTCCGGGCTCATGGCCAGCAGCACGCCCGCCGCGATCGCATGCTGCGGCTTTTCCACAGTGGCGCCATCCGCTCGTTGACAAACGAATCCGCCACCGCTGAGCAGACCCTGCACCAGCAAGACCTCGGCAAAATCGGAACTGAACCAGAGGACAGGCAGATCCTCCTTCAGGGGCAACTCCTCGAGTTCGACGACATCGCCGCCGGGCAGCGCAGTCAGCCACGACTCGGTAGCGCGCAGTACCCGATCCATTTCCTCGGTGCGGCCGCCACCGGCAGTCACCGACATCATCCCGAAGCGATGCACGGGAACCGCATACCCTTGCAGGGCCGCGAGGCGCGAAAGAACGCTGGCCAGTTCCTCGTCGATCAACGGGGGAACTGCGTCGAGTGCGCCCGTCGAAGTAGTGTCAGCGTTGTGATTCATTGGTTCCCATCGAAAATTCACCCGTGGTGATGGCAATGCGCTTGCCGGCCAGGAACCCGCTCCACTCGGCGTCCGTCAGGGAATAGCGGGCCTGAGTCGCCTCGCGCCGCGAATTCAGCACCTCCAGCCAGGACTTGCGGCCAGCGGCAAACTGGCGGACAAACGACTCGTACACCTCGCGCGTGGATGCCGCCAGTTCCGCGAAAATCTCCCGTTCGGCCAATGCCGAACGACGCAAATTCCAGTCGGTGCGTACCTTGTCCTCGATGTCTTTCCGCCGCGTCTCGCGGGTCGCCTCTGCGGCATTGCGGCGTTCCTCGGCCTCGCGGATGCTCGAGAAGGCCGACAGGCCACCTCCGATCTGGTAATTCAATGCCAGATACGTCGTACTCGTGTTGTTCGTTTCGCCCCCGAAGAAACGCTCGTGGCGTGCCGAAAGCTGGGGCAACAACGCAGCCCGCTTCATACGGATTTCCGCCTCGGCGATCTGCATTTCGGCCGCCAGTCGGCGCAGGGCCGGCGCAAACTCCACCGCCGACTGTACGCTCGTCGCGAGGCTTCCCGTCGCGGACACATTGGTCCGCGGCACCGCGAGGGCGGCGACGCTGGCGCCGGTAAGCTGCTCGAGATCGGCCATGGCATTGGCCAGTTGGGTCTCATACTGAACCAGTTCCGACCGCGCCTGTTCGTGCCGGGCGCGGGCCACGACCACATCGGTCGTCGAATTGATTTCATTGGTCGCCCGGCGCTGGATCAGGTCCAGCAGCCGTTGGTGCTCGGCGACATTGTCCTCCGCAGCGGCAATGCGCCCGCGCAGGCGGATGGTCTCCGAAAATGCCGACGCTGTCCTGGTCAGAATGTCTTGCTCGGCCTCGCCCAATGCCGCCTCCGCCGCCGCCACCCGCGCGGTCGCCGCATCGATGTCCGCGGTCAGACGCCCGCCAGTCCATAGGGGCTGCTCAAGCCGCACCGATGTGTAGCTCTTGCCACCGAACTGGCCGGCAGACGACTGTGCCGACAGCGCCGGAAAGCGATGCCATTGCGAGGCATCGAGCCCGTTCGCGGACGCCGCGAGCTCATTCCTCTTTGCCTGGACGCCCGGATGCACACGAATCGCAGTCCTCAGTGCGTCGTCAAAAGTGAGCATGCCGTTTTCTGCTGCAACCGACGGCGACGCGCAGGCAAACAGCAATAGGACCGCTAGTGCGCCGTTGATCATAGATACCATTCCTGTCATCAGAATCATCCTGTTTCCCTGTTACAAATAGCTGCCGCCACACCTAGCCGAAAAGTCGGCGCTGGCGGGACGGCATTCGTTTTTTCATTTTTTTCTGGTGGTGCCGCCGATGTAGTCGAGGAAGCGCTTGCGCAGCTCCTTCGCCAGCTTTCCGGGTGGCTTTTCCGTGACGGGCAGGGTGTCTTCCTCGATCAGTTCGACCGTCTGGCCGCCCGCCAGAAAATCGACCACCTCATTGAAGGCCGCTGGCCCGTCCTGGCTGATATCCTCGTACTCGACGCGCAGGAGCGGCTTGGCGATCGTCTTACCGATATCAAGGATCAACCGTTCCTCTTCCATGTAGCGCGCCAGGTTCTGCGCGATAACCGGGAACAGGCGCGCCATCTGTGTCGCGTCGAGGGCTGGCTCCTGGCCATCGTCGAACCACTTGCCGGTCTGTGCGGCAATCGCCCCCGATATGGCCTGGCCGAGCTTGTCGCGCCGCGTCATCAGCACGATGCGGTCGAAGCGTCCGACGAAATTCAGCAGCGACTTCTTGTCTTTCTGCACCACACCGAGAATCTGCATCGGCTGCACTTTGATGCCGAAGGCACCGTCGGCCGTCGTGCGCACCCGTTCCAGCCCGCGCAGGTATTTGCCCAGAGGCACCTTCTCGTCCGGTTTCGCGTCCGGCAACAGTCGCCCTCCCATCATGGCGATAGCCTTCGGGTGCAGATACTCGCTCGGCAGACCGAAGCGGTCCTTCACGTTGCACAAGCGGCGGCATACGTAATTGCTGCCGGTGCGCTGCGACGAAAAAACCAGGTAGCGGAACGTCGTGGAAGCTTCAGGCAGGTCGTGGCGGGCACGGTAGAGTTCCTGCCCTGGCGTTAGCGCCTTGCGCTTGTTGTTATTGCTATCGGCCATGGTCATCCTTTCGGCTTTGAGGGGTAAGCGCAGCGGGCGCATAGTGGGTTGCATACAGGTACCACTCGCGCTCCCGCAGTTTCTTGTGCAAGTCTTCAGGCAACGCCAGTGCTTCCTGCGCATCGCGTCGCTTCGATGGGTTGATCGGCGGCGTACGCTCCAGCCAGGCCAGCGCCGCCGGCAGGTCGGCAAAGGCGTGGCGCAACGGCCCACTCACCAGTTGCTGCAACTCCGGCACCATCGACTCATAGCGTATGACCGCATCGACCAGCCGTTCGCGCTCGGCGAAGGCGCGGATCGCCGCCTTGTCCTGCAACGCTGCGCCCGCTTCCTCAAAGCCCAGCGCAGCCAGGCGCAGGAAACGGAAACTCATCAGTCCAAGATCGCGCGCCAGGGGCACCCCACGCTGCGGGTAAATCAGCGACGCGTTCGCTGCATCAAGAACGAAATCAAGCCAATCGCCAAAACCGGCGATTCCCTTCGCATACAGATCGCCCCGCCCCGCAGCGCGCAGGCGTCCGAACAACTCGCCCTTGCCGTCCAGCCCGTAGTTGTAAAGCGAGAGATAGGCGTCAAGCGGTTCGCGCACACTGACAAAATAAAACTTGCCGGACTTGTGCCGGGGCGCGGCGCGATGCTTTTCGTAACGCACGATGCCCTCGCTGCAGAATTCGCGCAGGAAGGTTTCGACGAAGGTACAGCCCGTCTTCTGGTTCTGCAGATAGCAGAGCGATTCGAATTCGATCATATCCGTTCTTTCAGGAACGCCGCACGAACGACGCTGCGGCCTCAAGACGTTCCGTCGTGATTTTCTTCAGTCCGCTATAGGCGGCCAGTTGCTTCGTATGCGGCAAGGGGTTCGCCCGCAGTTCGGGATAGCGCAGCACCAGGGTCGGGAAGGGCATTTCCACCAACACCTGGAACATGCGCGAGTAGATCACCTGCGCGCCCTTCGCGCCGAACTGCTCTCCCCACTTGCGGCGCTCGCGGGTGGCCTCGATATCCTTCACCGGGCGCAGCACATACACGAGGCGCGTATCGAACACCCGGCAGATCTGCGGAATCAGCAAAGCCGAAAGGGGATACTTGAGGAACATCGGCGCCGCCTTCGCTGCCGCCTCCGCCCCGCCGCGCGCAGCTTCCAGCTGGGCGCGAAACACGGTCAGAGCCGCTACGGCCGCTTTCGCCGGAGCCGTCGGCTTCAGCGTCTGGTCCGAGGCCAGCCCGTCGATCACCTCACGGAAGGCCAACGACTCAAAACTGTTGCGGGTGCGCTCGTCGTTGGTGCGAAAGTAGGGGCCGCAGCCGTCGAGGCCCAGCGCGTCGAGCATGCCGGCAACCGCCGTCGTGCCGCTGCTCCACGGGCCGCAGACCAGGACCAGCTTCATGATGCCTCCTTCGCCTTTGCCGCGGCCGACGCCGGCTTCGGGTTGACCTTGACGAGCAGGTGGTCCGGCGGCAGGCCCTTGACTAGCCGGTCGTAGGCCGCGAGATACGCCGCCTCAATCTGCCGCGTACGCAGCAGCGCATCAAACACCGGCCGCTTGCGCCAACGCACCTTCAGGTACCGGCGAATCTTTGCCAGTTCAGTGGGATTCTTCAACAGACCGACAGCCGTTTGTACGTAAGAGACGATATCCGTGCGCACCAGGATCGGCAGTCCGGCCGCATGCAGCAGACCGCCGCTGACGCGCGAGGCAAAATTGCATCCCTCCAGCGCCACCACCGGCACCCCGGCGAACAGCGCATCGCCGGTGGTGGTGTGGCCGCCATAGGGCCAGGGGTCGAGCACCAGATCGCATTGCTGCAGGCGGGCGATGTGGGCCTCCTGCTTCGCCTTGGCCGCATAGATGATGCGCGCCGGATCGACACCGGCCGCCTTAGCCGCACTGAGCAGAAAGACCCGCGCCACTGCGCCGGGGTCGAGCATCCAGAACACTGCCTCGGGCACGCCGCGCAGTACCTGCATCCAGGTATCCCACACCTGCGAGCCGACCTTGTTGACGTTATTGAACATGCCGATCACCGGGCGGCCTTCCGGCAGCCCCAGCTTGCGCCGCGACGGCGCCGGGGGCAACCAGCGCGCCGCATAGTCGTTGATCTGATACGTCGGCGGAATGCGGATCACCTTTTCCGGAAACAACTTTTCCGCGCCATGCGGCACCGTGTAATCGTCGCCGATGATGTATTCGACAAAACGTCCGCCGCAGGTGCCGGGAAAACCCAGCCACGACATCTGGATCGGTGCCGGGTGCCAGGCCAGTACGCCGTGGCGGGTTCCTTCGGTCAGGCCGTTGAGGTCGACGAGGATGTCGATCCTGTCGGCGACGATCTGCTCGGCCGCCTTGCGGTCGTTGGCGTTGCGGAAACTGCGCGCTACGTCGAAGCGGTTGAGCATGTCGCGGCGCAGGGCCGAGCCGTCGTCGTAGCTGGTGCAGTAGGCGTAGAGTTCAAAGCGGTCGCGGTCGTGGTGGCGCATCATGCCCAGCGCCAGCAGGCTGGTGGCGTGGTCGCGATAGTCGCTGGAAAGATAGCCGATGCGCAGCTTGCGCCCCTTTCCACCGGGCCAGGGCTGCGTTACCAGCGGCGGATGGGCCGCGAAGGTGCGCTCGGCGAAACTCGAAATCACCTGAATGTTGATCGCCTCGTCATCGCACCACAGCAGATGGGTGCGCGGCGTCTCGGCACATTCACGGACGTGACCCGCCGCGTGCTCCGTGCGAAAGCGTGCGGTAATCCGATCCGCCAGTTCCCAGTCGGCGCACTGCAGGGCGACGCGCAGGGTAAAGCTGGCGAGATTCAGCGCCTCGCCCGATTCAGCAAAGCCGCGCTTCACGGCTTCGAGCGCCGCCTTGTCCTGGCCGAGGCGCGAAAGATGGCGGCCGACATCCACCAGTTGTGCGGGGGTGGCCTTGGTTTCCAGCACCTTCAGGCCGGCGGCGATCGCCCCCTTGCGGTCCTGCTTTTCGTCCAGCGCAAAGCTCAGCGCCAGCCATGCCTGGGGCAGATCGGGACGCAGTTCCGTCGCGCGCTGGGCAAGCTCCACCGCACGCTTGCGATCCTGACCGCGGCAAAAGTTGGCGGCATGGGCCAGCAGTTGCGCTTGTTCAAACGGCGGCACCTGCGCGGCCAGGTCTTCCATGACCTTCGCCGCCTCCAGCGGCTTGCCCTGGCGCGCCAACTGGCGCGCCTGTTCCAGCAGCGGGTGCTGGAAGTCACGCGGTTTGGCGGCCGGCACCGGCTGTGCCGTGGGCGGCGCCTTGGCAACGGGCTTGCGCGCAACTGCCGGGCGCTTGGGAGGTGTCGCTGCGTTCGTCTTGCTCATGGGAGGATATTTTATGCCGCAAAGGACAAACAGCCCCGGTGCCTATGTCACCGGGGCTGTCGGGTCGAAGAGTCTACCGTTTCAAAGTGTTCCCGTTGCTCCCGTGATGCGCGAATGGTCGAAGGTCGTCAAGTCCAGGAACTCGATCAGCAGCGTAACACCCGAACCATCCTGGTCGTAAGCCAGGTAGCCGTTGTTGCCGACCACGCCGAAGTAGTAGTCGGTCGTGCCGTCAAGTTGCGTATCCGCCGTAGCAAGGAAGTTAGCCAGGCTGCTTTCGGTCGCCAGACTCTCTTCGTAGTCACCGACGTTCGCTCCGAAGGTCAACATGTCATCCGTGGCATTGGCAGCCACGTTGAACGCCGCACCACTGTCCCAACCCACGATGCTCAACATCGCTGTCTGCAATGCTGCGTCGGTATGCAAAGTATCCGCATCCGCCGCGTTCAGCGTCAGGTTGAACGTGCCGTTGAACTGGCCCGCAACAAACACATCCGCCGACGCGACCTCCGTCAGGTAGCCAAGACGGATTGTGTCAGCGGTGTCGTCCTCGTAGGTGAGGTTGAACGTGATATCCATGTTGCCGGTCACTTGGCTGGCATGCGTTGCCACCGCCATCACCTCGCCGCCATGTCCAGCTTGGTTGAGCGTGAGCGTGGCCGAGGTTTGATGACCAATGGCGTTGCTCTCCTCATTCAATTCCACGAAGGTGTGTTCAACATAGCCGGTATCGAAGCCAATGCTAGCCGTGATTGAGCTGTTGAGATCTGCGGACAAATGGAGCGACGCAACATTTGCATTAAGGCCGTTGATCGCCAGCTCGGCACTACCCTGACTTCCTGCGTTGTAACTTCCTTCGGCTTCGAGGTCGATGATGTTTACCACGCCGTCGAAGTTCGTGAAAGTCGCCGCCGCGACGCTGGCATCACCGTAAGCCCCGTCGGCATACAAACGCAGTTTCTCGATCTCACCACGGGCGTCCTCCACATTCAGTCTGGTCTCGGCAGCCGCGATATAAGTGTTTGTAGAATATGCTGTAATGTCGATAACCGACTGCACGAAGCGGATATCGCCGCCGCCGCTTTCCGTCAGCTTCAGTGTGACATGATCCTCGCCACTCGTGTCCAAGCCGCCGCTTGCGTAATAGGAATCTGCACGGACAGAAACGCCTTCAAGCACCAGATTTGTAGTCACGTCCCAGGAAGCGGCATCGGCGTTGTAGCCAACAGCCGCAGCTGTACTCGAGTAGAGCAGATCCTCCGCCCAGATGCCATCGTTCCCGTCGATCAATGCCGCCTGATTGATGTTTATCAGTGCATCAAGGCCGCCCTGAGCGGCAGTCAAGGGGGTGAGATCGATCTCCTGCCGGTCGGCTACGTTGATGCGGTCGAACCTCGTTATGCCGTCCAGCTTGATCACACCAGTGATGCCCGCGCCGTCCTTGTCGAAGGCAAGGTAGCCATTACCACCGATCATCCCGAAGTAATAGCCGGGGCCGGACTGTGCATCTAGCGCGGTGTTGGCATCAGCGAGGTAAGTTGCCCAATCGGCCACCGGGTTTTCGTTTTCGGCGTAGCCAACAGCAACCGTCCCCACGTCTTGCATCCACTCGTACCGCCAGCCGTACTCGCGGGTGAAAAGGTTGATCGAGTCGCGCACTGCGTCGAAGTCGGTAATCGTGATCAGGCTGGCGCTCAATGCTGCCGGATCGCTGGCGGCGTTGAGGTCGTCATCGGCCATCGACAGGTTGAGCTTGAAGCTGCCCCAGACATCCGCACCACCGGCATGCAACCCTGCTAACGCGATCGAATCAACGGTCTGGTCACCCAGGGTCAGCCAGGTGTCGCCGTCACCACTCACGGTGACGATACCGCCCTGCACCGACTGCTCAATGGCGGCGAAAGCCACGTCACGGACCTGTGCCGCGTCGATGGTCAGTGTAGTAATGCCGCCGGTGAGGCGCAGGTTGAGGTCGGCGCTGGCACCGTCCGACCATGACTTGGCGGTACCCGATACGGAAAGCAACGGGCCGCCGTCGGCCTGCACGGTGACGGCATCGACGGTACCGACCAAATTGTCGAGAACGAGCCCAGCTTCGGCCTGAGCGCCGGTTGCCGCGGCTGACAGGTCAATGTTGCCGACCAGAGTGATGACCCCCGTGCCATCCTCGTCGAAGCCCCAGTCGGTGTAGTTCACCTCGAGGTAGTCAGAGTTGGTCTTGCGCATGTCGACACCATTGCGGAACAGGCTGATGTCATCGCGGTGAATCGCGGTGGCATCGTCATAGACGATATGGAATCTCTTGAAGGCCTCCTCCGTGCCGTCGAAGTCGGCGACGTTGTTAGGGTTCTGCAGGGTGAAACCGGCGTTGGCATAAGTCGCGGCGTTTGCTCCGCCCATCCAGCCGGCAACCAGGTTGGTAATGGTTTCCTTGTCGTTCGCGCCAATGTCGCCCGCCAGCAGCGTGTAGGAAAGCGTAACAGCGCCAACCGTCAGCGTATATGTCTGGCCGCTGGCAAAGGCGACGCCGGGCTGCAGATTACCGCCAGTGCGGTACGTTTCATCACGCCACTTGACCACCACATTGGTCACCGAACCGGCGGTGAGCTCGATCGCCGCGTTGCTGTCATCGCCGGAGGCGGTGGCCACGATGCTGCCATGCAGGGTGCCGGAGAAGTCGATGTCGGCGCTGGCATCGGCCGATGTGCCCGAGGCAGTCACCGTGATGGCACCGAGATGACCGGTGGCATCACCCAGGTCGAGGCTGGCATAGCTATCTATTCCGCTCGCCGTGAGGGTGATGGCCAGGCCGCCGGCGTTCGTGAGACCGACGTTGCTGCCGACAACATCGGCATCGCCGTCATAGCCGCCGTAAAGATGGACACTCGCCGAGGCATCGTCGCCATCGGCCACGATGCCGAGTGACGACGCCGAGAAAATGTAATCGCCACCGATGGCCACACTGGCATCCGCATTTTGACTGCCGGCCTGAACGGTAAGTGTTGTCAGGGTGCCGGTCACGCCCGTGGCATCAAAGCTGGCGCTTGCGTCGTACTGTTCCGGGCGCGGCGTGGGATCGTCGGCCACCACGCTAACGGCGATGCTGCTGAACAATACGCCGCCGAAGTCATTGCAGACACGGCCATCACTGTCTTGCGATACGCCGATCATCAGCGATGCGTTCCCGGCCAGACCGTTGATGTCGATAGCGCCAATAATGCTCAGGTTGCCGCCAATGATGCTGCCATACGCGTTGCCGCCGTCGGCGGTGACCGTGATGCCGTCAATCGAGCCGCTGGCTTGACTGATGTCGAGCGAGGCTTTGGCGGCATTGCCGATCTCGGTGCCGTAGGCCGACAAGAGGATGGTGCTGTTGTTGAAGACGGTGCGTGCAGGCTCTTCTGCATACTGGGTAACTACACCGTCGACACCGCCGCTCAGTGCGCCCGGACCGGTAATGGAGATTTCGTTGCCGGCGTAATAGGCATAGTCTGTGAATTCGAAGCGGTATATGGCCTCGTTACCTACTTGAATAGTGTCAACAAGGCGAACCCCGCTTTCCCAATAGGGATCGACCTCCGCCAATCGATCCTCAAAGGCACTCCCGAGCCCTGTGCCGTTGAGTGTATAGCTGTTCTGCAAGCCGGCGATCATATCGACGTTAACCTCGAGAGCCCCCGGCAAGTGCAGCGTGTAGATACCGGTAGCTAGCAAGGCGCCCGGGTTGCCTGGATCAGTCGGAATGCGGATTTCCACCACGGCGTGACGACCGGTGAAGTTACCCATGGTGAGGCTGGCGTCGGCCGAATGGCCGTTCGCTCCGACGGCTCCGGATTCGATAAACCCATTGGCCAACGACGTATCGCCTTCGGCAGTCGAGTCCGTATCGGCTGAGTCAATACTGGCATCAGCGATGGTGTCCGCTACGTCGCCATCGGCGTTGTGATAAACATAGTTGCCGATCTCAAGGGTGTAGTTGGGGTCGAGGGTGAAGTTCAGGATATTGCTGGAGGCGGTGAAGCTGGCTGGACCGCTGAGGCTGGCGTGGGCCTGCAACTGCATTTGCAGGTCAGTCACCGCATCGTTGAGGCTGGCTCCACTGCTGCCCGCGGTCAAGGTCACCGGAGTGCCGACGCCATCTGCATCGCGCAGGGTAAAGGTAAGCGAGATGGTGTCGCCGGCTTCCCAGTTCGTCGCGGCGCCGAAGGTGACCTTGCCGGACGAGGCGTAGCCGGAAACCTCGGCTTCGACAGTGATGTCGCCAACCGTCAGGTTGCCCGCGTTGTACAGGTCGCTGCTGGCGAAGTCGACGGAGGCGTTGGCCGAATCGCGGCTGTATCCCGTCAAGCCATCGGCCATGGCCGACACGGTGATGCTGTTCAGCGTACCATGAGCCAAGTCGGCGCCCAGCGTCGCCGCCGCGTTGGTCGCGGTGACGCTGAGGGTCGCCGTGTCGAACTGGGTGCCGAGATCGTAGCTGGCACCTACGCCGAGGTTGACGTCAATGCTGCCACCATCACTGGCGGTAATGGTCAGCGTATTGGTGAGTGTGATTTCGCCGGAAATGTTGACATTCGCCTGAGCGGTGATGTCGCCGCTGGAGCCGGCGATGTAGCCGCTGGCGCTGACGTTGAGGGTGGTCACGGTGCCGCTGGCACCGCTGATATCGAGATTCGCCTCGGCCGACGCGCCCGTTGCGCTGACGGTGATGGTGATGCCGTCAAGGTTGATCAGGCTGGACTCGCCGTCCGAATCCAGGCTGGCGGTGACGGATGTCGTGCCATCGGAAAGCGTCACAAAATCGTTTGAATGCTTCAGGTAGTCATCCCAGACAACCCGGAACGCCCCATTGTCGGACGAGTAACCGGTCTCGAGATGGAAGTGGGCGTTGGCATCGGCATCAATCAGTGTCTGTAATTCATTCACCAGCAAAGCCTCATTGGCGTCAGTGGAGAACGTGTGGGAATAGTCGGTACCATCCACGGTCAGGGTGTAGGTGCCCGCAGCGAAGATCGACCCACTCCAAGCGAGCGGTTGAAGGATGGCGTGACTGACGCCGCCTTCGAGTGTCAGGCCGGCATCGGCCGAAAAGCCGTTGGCGGTGACGGTGATGCTGGTGTCGATGGTGAGCTGGCCATCGACCGAGGAGAAACTGGCATTGGCACCGCTGGCATCGCCGCTGGCCGCGTCGCCGGTCGCCGATACAGCAAGGGTGGTGATGATACCGCTGGCGTGCTTTGCCTCGAGGTTGGCGTCGCCTTTGCTGCTGGCCGTGAGCGACACGCTGGCCGTATCGAATACCGGGCCAGAGTCGTAGCTGCTGTAGGCACCGAGATACACATTGGCTTCACCGACGTTGCTGCCGGTGACGACGAGCGCGTCGGTGATATGGATTTCGCCGGAGATGTTAACCTCGACATAAGCACCGTTACCATCCCCCTCGCCGGTCAGGGTCGTTACCGCGCCGATGGCATGGGTGATGTCGAGCGAGGCGATGGCGTCGGGTTCGTTGGCGGCGACCGTAACGGTGGCGCTGTCGAAGATGAGGATGTCGCCGTCGCCGGAGACAACGATGTCGGAGGAACCGATATCAATCGAGTTAGTTCCATCCGAGAACATCGCGATGTCCGATGATGACGAGTCGGCGGAATAGCCCATATCGGAGGAATGCGTGTTGTAGTCGTCCCAGACCAGATGGAAGGTGCCATCAATCGAGCCGTTGTTTTCGAGATGAAAGCCGCGGTTAAGCCCGGAGATCTCGATGGCGTGTTGCAAGCCTTCGATCAACTCGACCTCATCGCCATCGTTATTCAGGGTATAGCTGTAACTATCACCCATGACGGTCAGGGTGTAGGTTTCCCCGGATTGGAAGGCGCTGGCGCTGGAGTCCCAGCTGACCTGGAAGACCTCGTGCTTGCCATCCGAGTTAATCGACAGTGAGGCATCGGCCGAAGCAGCGGTAGCACTGACAGTGAGGCTGTCGGTAATCGTGAAGTCCGACGAATTGTCGAAGTTGGCCGTGGCATCGGCCGAGTTTCCGCTCGCGGTGACGGAGAGGGTCGATACAACCCCGCTCGCGCTGGGCACATCCAGCGCGGCGCTAGCGTCCTCACTGCTGGCTGTCACACTGATGGTGACGTTGTCGAAATTGGCCCCGTTGGTGGGCAGGTTCAGGGAGGCAGCGGCTGACATACCAGAAGCCGCGACGTTGATCGAAGTGTTGACCTGAATGGCGCCGAAGATGTCAGCGCTGGCTTTGGCCGTGTCGTTGGAACCGGTGGCGTTACCGCTGGCGATGACGCTGATGCTGTCGATGGTCAGTAATGCCTGGGTGTCGGTGGACAAATCGAGAATCGCCTCGGCCGACGTTCCGGTGGCGTTGACGGCGATTGCGCCAATCGTGCCCGATACTTCTTCCAGTTTTGTTTTCGCCCAGGCGTCATGGCTGCTGGCGGTGATCGTCAGGCTGTCGATGGCCATGGAACCATTCGAGTCGCTGGACAGGAAGAGGTAGGCGTTCGACGCATCACCGCTGGCCCTGACCGTGATGCTACCGACGGTCAAGTCGGCAGCGTTACCCCTGATGTCGGTTGAAGTCGAAGAACCCTGGCCATTCGATTCCACCGCCAGACTGGCGATGTCCAGGCTGGCTCCGGTTTCGCCGGACATGTACAGGCTTGCATTGGCAGAGTCTCCGCTTGCCAGCAGAGTAATGACGCCGGCTGTGCCGCTGGCGTTGTAAATCTCGGCTCCGGCTTCGGCGCTTTCTCCAGATGCCGTGACGGTAATCGCTGAGTTGCCCAAGGCAATAGTGGTACCCTCGTTATCCCCGAGCCTCGCCTGGACGGAATCGGCAGAGCCGGAGGCCAGCAGGGTAATGTCACCGTTGATGGTAACGTCACTGGTCCCGTGCATATAGAGCGCGGCCGCATCGCGCGGCCCGTTGCCAGAGGCGGTAACCGTAATACCGGTGATTGTGCCGGTGACGTGATCCAGATCCAGCGAAGCCAGCGCATCCCCCGAGGCACTGTCGGCCGTAATCGTGAGGACGCTGTTATTCAAGTTGACGTCGATGAGATTGGCATCGGCATCGGCACTGGTACCTGCTGCTGACAAGCTGATGGCACCGAGGTTCAAGGTACCAGAAGCGTCGATGCTGACTTTGGCATCGGCGGAGACTCCCGAGGCGTCAACCAAGATGCTGCTGATGGTGCCGGAGGCGTTGTAGACATCCATGAATGCCGCCGCGCCTGCGCTCGATGCAGTGACGGTGACGCCATTTGGTACGTTGGTGAATACGACCGCATCGGCCGAATTGGTACTGAACGACGCTTGGGCGGACTGGCCGGAAGCAGTGACGGTAATGAAGTCGCCCAAGGTGACGCCGCCGCTGATGCTGACGCTGGCGGAAGATCCACCGTTCCCGCCAGTCGCATCTCCCGAAACCTCAACATTGACGGCACTGATGGTCAGCGATCCATTGGAGTTGATGGTCGCGGAGGCATCCGCCAATCCGCCAGAGGCCTCGACGCCGAGGGTGGTGATGGTGCCGGAGGCATTGTTCAGCGTCAGGGCTGCCGAAGAGTCGTCGGCAGTGGCCTGGGCCAGGACAACGGCACTCGCAAGGTTCGCCGTCGCAGCCTGGTTCGGACCGACATCGAGGCTGACATTTTCGGATACCGATGAGATGACGGTAATGCTCGGAATGCCGACATCCCTGCCCGCAGTAAGATGAAACGGCGTTGTGCTCGGGTTGAAATAGATACTGGAGTCGACTCCGACATTAACCGTGACGGTGGCCGAGTTGGAGGTCGTCGTGCCGTCCGTGGCGGTGTAGGTAAAACTGGCCGCCCCGGTGAAGTTGACGTCGGGCGTAAAGGTAACGGTGCCGTTACCGTTGAGCACCGCAGTGCCGCCGGCGCCACTGGTGACACTGGCAATGCTCAGCACATCACCATCGGCGTCCGTGTCGTTGCCCAGCAAGCCGGCCGCCGCATAGATCACCGGCGTATTCTCGACTGCAGCGAGGGTGTTGGCTATCGCTACGGGGGTATCGTTGACGGGGGCCACATTGACCGTCACGCTGGCCGCAGTCGAGGTGTTCGTGCCGTCACTGGCGGTGTAGGTGAATCTAGCCGCACCATTGAAGTCAGCATCGGGTGTAAAACTAACGGTGCCGTCACCATTGAGCACAGCCGTGCCGCCGCTGCTACTAATGACGCTGGCAATGCGCAAGGTATCGCCATTGGCATCCGTGTCGTTGGCCAGCAGGTCAGCCGCGGCGTAGATAGACGCGGTGTCTTCGGTGGCCGCCAGCGTGTCGGCGACCGCCACGGGTGTGCCGCTGCCCGACGGCGGCGGTGGAGGTGGGGGACCGTTAGGAGTCACATTGACCGTGACGGTGGCCGCGGCCGAGCTGGCCGTGCCGTCAGTCGCGGTGTAGGTGAAACTGGCCGCGCCACTGAAGCCGGCGGAGGGCGTGAAGGTAACGGTGCCGTCAGCATTGAGCACCACCGTGCCGCCGGTGCCACTGGTGACGCTGGCAATTGTCAGCGTATCACCATTAGAGTCGGTGTCGTTGCGCAGCAGGTCCGCTGCGACATAGGTGATCGATCGGCCTTCGCTGGCGGCCAGCGTGTCTTGATTGGCCACCGGAATGCCATCGACGAAGATGCTGCGTGTGGCGATCGCCGTGCCGCCACCGCTCAGGGTAGCCGTCGCCAGGATGGTTTCGCCGCCCGTGCCCATGGCCGTCAGATCGCCGGGGGTCAGCGTGTAGGCCCAGGTGGCGCCGGTCACAGTTGCGGCGACGTTGTGGCCGCCGATCGTCAAACTAACGGTGGCGCCGCTGGCGTTAGTGCCCGTCAGGGTCGCCAGCTCGTTCTCAAGAACGATGTCGTCAATGGAGACGTCGCCAATACTGACCGATGGGCTGGTTTGCTGGGTCATGTTGGAGATGACGGCAGTCAGGCTGTTTCCAGCGGTGCCGCTGGTAGTGTCGGATACTGCGCGCGCTCCTTCGATCACCACGTCCAGCACGGCGGGGGCCAAAGTGCCTGTGCTGCCGGTCACCGTCAGCCCTGCCACCAGGTTGCTGATCGTGGTCTGCATGTTGCCGCCATTGGCTGAATCCACGCCGGAGAGGGCTGCCAACACTGCGCCGTACTTCTCGCCATTGGTCAACCCATCAACGGGGTTGTAAGCCGGATTGGGGTTGCCTGATCCATCGACGGTAGGAACGACAGCGCTACCGGTCAGGTCGGTCAGGCCGAAGGCGTCGGCGACCGCAGCATTGGCGTTGTTGATCGCTTCTGTGGTAATCGTTCCCGTGCTGGCGCCGTCGAACACGGCGCCCGCCTTCTGGGCGGCAATGGTGGTCAGGGCGTTGATGTTGAGCGTGACCGTACCGGTGGAGGCAACACCGACGGTCATCAGGTTCGCCGTCAGATCGTGGGCTGCGCCGGTCGCTTCATCGATGAAATCTGCGCCGGTGCTGGCATCTGCAAGTTTGGCGATGACGACACCGGTGTAGCTGCCAACATCGACGCTAAAGGTTCCAGTGGCGCTGACAACGCCGGTCCCCAACAGGGTCGTGCCATCAGCCGCATAGACGTTGACCGACAGACCGTTTCCGGCGACTACCGGACCCAGCACAACGGATCCATTCACCAGGTTATGAACAGCCTCGACCACCGGAGCCTGAGTACCGCCACCACCACCTCCACCGCCCGCGAAACCCAACAAGCCCAGGCCAAGCCAGGCGTAATTGAAGCCGTCATCTTTCGGCAAGAGCACTGCCTTGCGCTCGGATTCTTTCTCGGCATCATTCGTGACCGTGTTCTGCGCAAGCAGAAAACTTCCCGCATCGGTCATGGTATTGCCGGCCATGGTGGCATCGGCCAGGTAAACAACTCGCGCGCCGGCTGCCTGTTCGAGCGTCAGCCGCTCTTCTTCGGTCTGCTGCGTGCTCCAGGCAAGCTGCGCTTCGGCGAGCCAAGACCGGATATCGACGGGGATCTCATGGATCGCCGGGCTTTCAGTGAGGTGCTCGGCACCTGCCGGAGCATCGACCGGTAATGACAGCTCGGTCTGCCGCGATTTGTCTGCCTTCCCAAGCTTCTTAGCGTTACCCGATTTTGCCTTGGCTGCCGAATCAGTCTTGTTGATTGCCACAAAAATCCCCTTGAATAAACCTGACATCGCTCTCCTGAGCGGAGAACCTTAATGAACCATTTTCTGCTAATAGTCGCTGACCAAACATGACGCAACATTGCAGCTTGTTGCACAAAGTCGGGAGCGTGCCGCCCCGCAGGGCGCGGAAAACCCAGCGTCCGGAGCACACCTTATCAAACCCGAAACAGCAATCCCTACGAAACCCTTCGAGATATCGTGGGCATGTCCGGGCGGACCTGCTTCTGCCCCAAGGAAACGGGCGCGGTGAAGGCGTAGCCCATGTGATGAGCGGTTCGCAACGGCAGATCCACACCCAGGCTCTCTGTCGCCTTTTTTCGCAGACGGGCGATCATGACGACGAGGCGCTCTCCGCCGCTGGCGGTACGGGTGCCGAAGAGTTCATCGGCCAGCGTCTTCTTTGGTATTACCTGCCCCTGGACTTCAACCAGGTGGTGCAACAGGGCGAATTCGCGCGCGGTCAACTTGATCGACTTTCCGTTTGGGGCGGCCAGAAGCCAGTCCTGCTGGGTCAGGCACCAGATATCTTGCCGGTCAAGATGTTCGCTACCCGGATCGGAACTACGTCGAGGTTCGCTTTTCTGGCGCGGAAGTTCGAGTCGTGGCTTGTCAGTAGTCAATTCCAGCCGCCTTGCAACAGCATCGATGTTGGCGGCGAGTTCTATCAGGCTGATCGGCTTGACCAAGTAACGGTCAGCCCCGACGCGAAGTCCGGCGAGCCGATCTTCGATCATGTCGCGGGCGCTGAGGATGATCACGGCAATGGCCGGATTGGTCTGCAGCAGGGCGGCCACACTTAGTCCGTCTTCACCCGGAAGGCCGATGTCAAGGACCACGACATCGGCCGGCTCAGCGGCCTGGCGACGGTAAAAAGCTTCCGCGCTGGCGGCACCCCAGACCGTATATTCGAGGTCCGCCAGAAATTCGCAGGTAGTTTCCAACAGATCGAGTTCATCCTCGACAATGGCAACGCGGGGGCGGATGTGCATGGAAGCGGATTCTGACGCAAAGTCTATGGACGGGTATTGCCGTTTATTGCAAGTTCTTGCATTCACCATCCACAAACGGGAGATCGACCGTGAAGCAAGCGCCGCCGCCGCGGAGATTGCTGACCTCAATGTGGCCACCATGAAGGCTGGCAATCTGCTTGACCACATTAAGGCCCAGGCCGGCACCCGGCTTGTGTTCCGCGCCCCGACCGCGTCGATAGCGCTCGAAAATCACCGGCAACTCATCTTCCGGGATGCCCGGCCCCTGGTCGGCCACCTGGATGCGGCAACGCTCGCCGGCACGAACGAAGCTCAGGCGGATTTCGGTACCCCCGGGTGCAAACTTGACGGCATTCTCCAGCAGGTTGGTCAGTAGGATGTGCAGCAGAATCGGATCGGCGTCCAGGGGCGGCAGCGCGGACTCGATCTCCAGCGTGATGCGGTGCTGCATTGAAAGGACCAAGCCAGCTTCGCATGCCCAATCGGCAAGTGCTGAAACGTCGCATTCCTCCTTCCGGAGTTTCAACTGGCCACTGTCGATTCGGTCGTCGGTCAGGCTGTTGTCAAAGAAGTGGGAGAGCCGCGCTGCACCTCGCCGGATGCGTGCGATGAGCGGCTGTAAGTCGCTCTCCGGACATTGCCTGGCGGCGAGCAACTGGGTTGTGGCGTCGATGACCGCAAGCGGTGAACGGACTTCGTGTGACAGCATGGCGATGAACTGGCGCTGCTCGGCGTCGCGCATCTCCAGTCTCGTGACGGCCTCCTGCAAGCGCGTATCGTCGTCCTGTTTAGCGAGCAACAAAAATCCAAACCCATTGACGAACAGCAGAACCAGCGCGGAAATATAAAGAGCTATCTGCACTGGGTTCGAGTCGAAGGCCTGCAGGTGGGTAATGAACAGCCCTTGCCCGACTCGCGTGAACGACAGGACCGCCACAATTAAGTCCGCACCCGCCATCACGCGAGCAAGCAGTTGATTTCGCCGGGCGCGTATCAGCGTAATCGACATCCAGAAATAAATGGCGCCAAGCGAGGCATAAAGGGTTGTGAGCCGAGGATTGGGCGACTCAGCAACCGTAGAGGCAACTCCAATCGCAACAACAGCAATAGCCATCGCAGCGACCACTGCGCGAAACGATTGTGGGCGATTGAGAAGCAACAGATAGGCCAGCAACTCCATGCCATAACCGACGATCTGGAACTGGTTACCGAGCACGAAAGGTACCCCCGGCATCATGCTCCGCGTGAGATTGAGCACGCCGCCAGCGGCCTCGGTCAGCTTTGCCCAACGCCAGGCGTTGAGCGCCGGGTTAGGTTCGCGCAGATTGGCTATATAGATTGATACCACGAAGGCGAACAAAAAGTTACCGAAGGCCAGGAAGGCGGCCACGTTCGTTGCGTCAAGAACCATGAGTGAGATCGGCACGGGCTGAAGATGAAGGAACGGGTAGCTTAGCAGGCCAAGTGCCTGAGGGCCTTGTGTGGTTGTTTGCCGTTCCCGCAAGTGCCAGTGTTCTGCCAAGGCGCCCCATGACCGGACTGGCGAAGATGGCGTTCGCTTCATCAAGGAAAAGCAGCCGCTGAGACCGCCAAGAATTGTGGCGTCTACTTTTCAGGTACGATTGAGCATGAACCCGCTGGCCATGTTGCTTTCGTCTACGCCCAATCCCCGATGGGCTGGTGCATCATGGCAGTTCGCTCTCCAATCGTGCGAACAAGGTTCGTACCGCCTCCATGGATAGTTCAAATAGGGAGCACCGCCGCATGAGCAAGCGTCGCCAGCTACTGAAAATCCTTGCCACCGCTGGCGTCTTCGGCCCTGCGGGTATTTCTGGCCTGATCCGTGAAGCCCTTGCCGCCGGCAACAAGCCGGTTGCGCCCGGAATTCACAAAGTCACCGGTGAGGTCAAGGTCAATGGCCGAAGTGCTCTTGTCGGCATGGCCGTCGGACCCGGCGATACGGTCAGCACCGGAGCGGGCGGGGAAGTAATCTATGTCATCGGGCAGGATGCTTTCCTGCAACGCAGTGACTCCATAGTGAGTTTCGGCAGCGATGCGGCGATCAATCTGATGCGCGTAGTCACCGGACGGATTCTCTCGGTTTTCGGCAAGGGCCAGCGCAGCATTCAAGTGTCGACGGCGACGATAGGTATTCGCGGCACCGGCTGTTATATCGAGGATGAACCGGCGCAGAAAGTCGGCGCTGACGGCACGGCAAAGACCGGCACCCGCCCCCATTCCCGAACCTATTTTTGCCTCTGCTACGGCAGCGTCGAACTTGTGCCGAGTGCCGCGCCGCAAGAGCGGGAAACCTTCAGCACGTCGTACCACGACCATCCAATTTACATTCACGACGACATGAAAATGCCGACCATGATGGTGCCGGCTGAGGTGATCAACCACACGGATGCAGAGCTCACTCTGCTTGAGAACCTGACCGGCCGCTATCCTCCATTCGCCGGCCGCAGCAGTTACTGATGACACATTGACTAAGGGTTCACCCGCAAAAACGGCCGCTCCGGTTGACCGGAACAGCCGTCGCTAACAGCACGAAAGTTTGCGTAGGTTCAGGCGTTGAACTTGCCACGCACTTTGGTTTCCAGATTTTTCGAAAGCTCGGAGAGTCGATCAAAAAGTTCCCTGAATGCATCACTCTTGGGGAAGCCAAGGCGACCTAGCGCCTGCTCGACTTGCGTGTCAAAAGTCTTGCTGAAACGATCAATGTTCTTATCGACCAAACCCGCAGCTCCGTCAATGCGCTTCTTCAAGCGATCAGCATTGCTTTCGATGGCATCGCGAGCCTGCGCCTCGAAACTTTCTCCCGCCTTGACCAAGGCCTCGAACGCCTTTTCACCCTTGGTACCGGCAACGGTATTGGCCTTGGCCAACGCACCCAGCCCCGCGAGCCAAACGGCGCGCTGTGAATCGATCAGCTTTAGCGACGCGTCGCGTGTCAGATGAACTGCAGCGGTCGCGTTCTTGCGGCCAGTGGCAGCCACTTGCTTGAGCGCCTTCGAACTGGCGCTGGGCTTTTCGGACGGTTTGGCAGCCGACTTGGCTGCCGGTTTGGCGGCAGATTTAGGCACAGGCTTGGCAGCCGGCTTTGCGGACTTCGGGGCAGATTTCGCCGCAACGGCCTTTTTGGGCGCCGGTTTGGCAGCCGGCTTCGGCGACACCGTCTTTTTGGGAGCAGGTTTGCTTACTGTTTTGCTTGCAGCCTTTACGGCGGCCTTCTTCGGCGCTGCTTTAGCGGCAGCCTTCGCAGCCGGCTTGGCGGCGGCAGCCACCAGGCTGTTATAGGTGCTGGAGACACTGGAATCGTTAGCTTGGGTAGCCATGGTACTTCTCCTGAAATGACAATTTGAATGAGATCACCGGAGCAGCATTTGAAGTGATTCCGGTGCGCGGAGCGGAGTATCGTTCAGCTTGTCTAGGCGGTTCAACCTAACGAGGATGCCGAAGAACCATAACCCGGTTGCGGTTTAACCGCCCTCGAGGTCGGCTGGCGGGGCCGCCTTCAGAACTTCCGCGATGGTTGTCAGTCCGGCAGCCACCTTGCGCGCGCCGGCAATCCGCAGCGGTTTCATACCATCACGCACCGCTTGCGATCGCATCCGGGAAAGATCTGCACGGGTGGCAACCAATTGCTTCATTGCGGGGCTCATCGGCATGATTTCATAAATGCCGATACGCCCGAGAAAGCCGGTCATCCGGCACTCGAGGCAACCCGCCGAGTGGTAAAACTGCGCCGGCTTGCTCGCCTTCCATGGCGCCACCAGAGCCTGCCAGGCCAGTTCATCCTCCTCACGCAAATTCCCGGGCCGTTTGCAATGCGGACACAAGGTCCGCAGCAGACGTTGCGCCATCACGCCGATGACTGTAGCCGACAAAAGATAGGGCGGAACCCCGAGATCAGCCAGGCGCGTCATCGCCGACGGCGCATCATTGGTATGCAGAGTGGAAAGCACCAGGTGGCCGGTGAGCGCAGCCTGGATCGCCATATCGGCGGTCTCCAGATCGCGGATCTCGCCCACCATGATGATGTCGGGATCCTGGCGCATCAGTGAGCGTATTCCGCTGGCGAAGGTCACGCCGATATCTGCTTGTACCTGAACCTGATTAAACGACGACTCGACCATCTCGATCGGATCTTCCAGAGTACAGACATTTACTTCGGGCGTCGCCAGTACCTTCAGGGTCGAGTACAGGGTCACCGTTTTCCCGCTACCGGTCGGCCCCGTCACCAGAATGATGCCATTCGGCTGGGTGGTCATGTTGCGCCAGGCTGCCGCCTCATCAGGATCAAATCCTAGCTCCGAGAAGTCGCGGACCAGCACATCGGGATCAAAGATCCGCATAACAAGTTTTTCACCAAACGCCGTCGGCAATGTCGCCAGTCGCAATTCGACCTCGACCCCATCAGGCATCCGGGTCTTGATGCGCCCGTCCTGGGGGCGGCGTTTTTCCACCACATCCATACGTCCGAGTACCTTGATTCGGCTTGTCATCGCATTCATCACCGCCATCGGCGTCTGGTACACCTGATGCAGTACGCCATCGATGCGGAAACGTACGATCCCCATCTCGCGCCGTGGCTCGATATGAATATCCGAAGCGCGCTGTTCGAACGCATACTGCCAGAGCCAGTCGACGATACGCACGATGTGCTGGTCATTGGCATCGAAAGCCTTGTTGCTCTTGCCAAGCTCAACCAGCTGTTCGAAGTTCGATGCACCGCCGCTGATATCGCCACGACCCATGGCGCCCTTGACCGACTTGGCCAGGTTGTAGAACTCGACCTGAAAGCGTGCAATATCGTCCGGGTTTGCCACTACGCGACGGATTTCCTTGCGCAGAATGGGCGCCATCTCGGACTCCCATGCGCGCTGGAAAGGCTCCGCCGTCGCCACCACTACTTCGGTCGACTTGACTTCGACCGGCAGGATGCGAAAGCGCGTCGCGTAGGTATTGCTCATCACCTCGGTGACTGCCGAAAAGTTGATCTTCAGCGGATCGATATGCAGGAAAGGCAGCTCACTCCATTGCGCCAGCCACTGCGACAAGGCGTCCAGATCAAGTATCCGGAAGGGCGGCAAAAGGGATTTCCAGCGCTGCTCGGCAATCAGTTTCAGGGGATGCGCATCGCCACGGAAATAACGTCGTTCCTGCTTGAACACGGTGCCGGTTGCGGCATCGACCAGACCATCGGCCACCAAGGCATCGATCACT
Organism: uncultured Rhodocyclaceae bacterium; assembly: GCA_903950295.1. Next base: position 3,707 of record CAJBAP010000074.1, on the reverse strand, counting down.
TCGATCAGGGTCAGTCGATGTTCGGCGGCTTGTTCCATGAGAAAATCCAAAAGTCGGCGCTGGCGATACGGCGACTATAGCAACTTATGCCCGCACCTACCCTTCAAGGAGTATGGATGAAATCCGATTTGACGTTGGTTGGCCTGCTCGCGATGCTCTTGATTAACACCGCTTCGGCGCAAACCACTTCTGACACCAGTGACTGCACCAAGGCCCGCGACCCGATACGCTGCGAAAAACGCGAAACGGCGTTAAGAACGTGTTCCGATCTGCGGAGTGCGGATAAGCGCCTATGCTTTGAAACCCACATGCTGCCTGACGATTGTGGCTCGGCGCAGGATCCGGTGCGCTGCGAGCGCATTCAGCAAGCCAAAGTAATTTGTGGCGAAAAACTCGGTGCGGACCAGCGCCGCTGTTTGCTCGAACAGGCCGGGCCTCCTGTCCAAGCAAAAAACAAAGCCAAGCGAAGTGGCACCACGAAGAAGAAGCCAGCCAAAAAACCGCCTGTCAAAAAACCCGCTAAACCGCCAGTTCCGGCGCGAGCATCGGTAGCCGCAAAGTAAAACGTCGCGCAAAAACGCAGCGCATAGCGGCCGTGTCGCCGGCGCCGACTATTTTGCCGGCACCGGCGACACCAGGCGTACTTCTTTCTTAGCTACCGCTCATCTCCAGCATCAGCTGATTCATGCGCTTGACGAACGTGGCCGGGTCGTCCAGCTGTCCGCCTTCGGCCAGCAGCGCCTGATCGAACAGCACTGCGGCCCAGTCGTCGAAGCGCTTTTCCTCGTACTTCAGGCGTAACACCACCGGGTGACGCGGATTGATTTCGAGAATCGGCTTGGAATTGGGTGCATTCTGTCCGGCCGCCTTGAGGATGCGCGCCATGTTGCCGGAAATGTCGTGCTCGTCGGCCACCAGGCAAGCCGGCGAATCGGTCAGGCGATGCGTCACGCGCACCTCCTTGACGCGCTCGGTCAGCGCCTTACCGATCTTGTCGGTGAGCTCTTTGAAATCTCCCGCGTCCTTTTCCTGTTCCTTCTTCTCGGCTTCATCTTCCAGTTTGCCCAGATCCAGCCCACCCTTGGCGACCGAGACCAGTTGCTTGCCTTCGAACTCGGTCAGGTGGGAAACCACCCACTCATCGACGCGATCGGACAGTAGCAGCACTTCGATGCCCTTCTTGCGGAACACTTCCAGATGCGGGCTATTCTTGGCCGCATTAAAGGTCTCGGCGGTGACGTAGTAGATCTTTTCCTGCTCCGGCTTCATGCGGCCGATGTAGTCCTTCAACGAGACAATTTCCGCCGTGGTGTCGGCCTGGGTCGACGCAAAGCGCAATAGGCTGGCGATCTTGTCCTTGTTGGAGAAATCCTCGCCGATGCCCTCCTTGAGCACCTTGCCGAACTCGCCCCAGAACTTGGTATATTTTTCCTTTTCCGCGGCATCGTCGCTCTCGGCCAGATCACCCAGCATACCGAGCACTTTTTTGCTGCAGCCATTGCGGATCGATTCGATATCCTTGGATTCCTGCAGGATCTCGCGCGAGACGTTCAATGGCAGATCGGCTGAATCAACCACCCCGCGCACAAAGCGCAGGTAGGTCGGCATCAGCTGCTCGGCATCGTCCATGATGAAGACACGGCGCACATAGAGTTTGACGCCATGGCGGGCGTTGCGATCCCACATATCAAACGGGGCGCGCGAAGGGATGTAGAGCAGCTGCGTGTATTCGGTCTTGCCCTCGACCCGGGCGTGGGTCCATGTCAGCGGATCTTCAAAATCATGGCCGACGTGCTTGTAGAACTCCTTGTACTGCTCATCGGTGATGTCGTTCTTGCTACGCGCCCAGAGGGCCGACGCCTGATTGACGGTTTCGTCTTCGTCGGTCTCGACCTGCGCCTTCTTCTCTTCGTCCCACTTCTCGCCCTTCATCACGATGGGCTGGACGATGTGATCGGAATACTTGCGGACGATGGACTTGAGCTTCCAGCTCGACAGCAGGTCCTCCTGGCCGTCCTTCAGATGCAGCGTAATCTCGGTACCGCGCGTCGGCTTGCTGATCATCGCGATATCGAATTCGCCGGCACCTTCCGACTCCCAGCGCACCGCCTGGTCGGCTTCAACACCGGCCCGACGGGTCACCACCGTTACTTTGTCGGCGACGATAAACGACGAGTAGAAACCCACGCCAAATTGGCCGATCAGGTGGGCATCCTTTTTCTGGTCGCCGGTCAGTTGGGAGAAAAACTCGCGTGTCCCCGATTTGGCAATGGTGCCGAGGTTAGTAATCGCTTCCTCGCGATTCATTCCCACACCATTATCCGAGATCGTCAACGTCTTGGCTTCTTTGTCAAACGCGAGTCGAATCTTGAAGTCCGAATCGCCTTCAAACAGGCTGTCATTGTGCAGCGCCTCGAAGCGCAGCTTGTCGCAGGCATCAGACGCATTCGAGATCAGCTCACGCAGGAAAATCTCGCGGTTCGAATACAGCGAGTGGATCATCAGTTGCAGCAGTTGCTTGACTTCGGTCTGGAAACCCAGGGTTTCCTTGTTGATTTCAGGCGTAGCGGTAGCAGTAGTCATGGAGAATCCTTGAGGTCGAACAAATAGACAAAAAAACTGGGCGAACAGATAGCAGGAGGCAGAAATGGGGGCGCCGATGCCCATTTCAAGTGCAGGGATGAATCCCGGCGGTCAGGCGGTCAGCTTGCGGTAAATCTCGCCAATCCGCTGCGGCAACTTGCGTGCATCGTCGACCACCGTGTAATGGGCCGGGCCATAGAGTTGCGGCAAATAATCGGCGCCGTGCCGGTCTATGGTGACGCAATAACTGCGGATGCCCTGTTGACGCGCCTCAAGCAACGCCCGGCGGGTGTCTTCGATGCCATAGTGGCCGCGATACTCGTCGCCGAAATCATCGGGGCGCCCGTCTGAAAGTGTCACCAGCAGCTTGTGCCGCGTCTGTTCGGCCGCCAGCAACTGGCTCAGGTGCCTCACCGCCACGCCCATGCGGGTGTAGTCGCGCGCTTCGATGCCGGCGATGCGGGCTCGCACTGCGCCATCGTAACGGCTGGCAAAGGTCTTGATCCGGTAGATGTCGCAACGGCTCCGCGTCCAGCCGGAAAAACCGTAGATCGCGTAGCGGTCACCCAAGGCGTCAATCGCTTCGCAAAGCAGGATCAGCGATTCGCGCTCGGCATCATTCACCCAGCCCTTGGTCGATCCACTCATGTCCACCATGAACATGACCGCGAGCGAACGCTGGTCGCGCTGACGCTGCGTAAATACGCGAGGCGAAGGATCAGCCCCGCTACGCCGGTCGGCACGAGCCTCGACCAGCGCGTCCAGGTCGATTTCTTCGCCGTCTAGCTGGCGACGCTGCAAGGAGTCTTCACCACGCAACGCTTCAAAGCGACGACGGATGCTGCGGATCTGCGGTGCATGACGCTGACGAACCGCGTCCACCCAGGCCGGATCTCCGGCCGGGCCTTCGCTCTCATACAGATGACACCAGTCCCGTCGATAGGCAGCCCGGCGGTAATCCCATTCGTCGTAGCGTGCATCTGGCACCGCACTTGAGGTCAGCATTGAATCATTCGCCGGCATTTCAAGCGGCTGCCACTGGGCGGGGCCGGCTGGCTGCATCGCTTCCGGTGGCACTTCGCCGAGATCCTGTACCAGCGACTCCAGCGCTGCCTGGGCATCCG
>CAJBAP010000073.1 GCA_903950295.1 uncultured Rhodocyclaceae bacterium | reverse complement strand
CACTCTTTCTTTGATGCCACCCCGGATGCCCTGCTGATCAGTGATGAACAGGGTGTGATTACCCTGGCCAACCAGCAAGTTGAAAGCTTGCTCGGCTACACGGCAGGCGAACTGGTCGGGCAATCGATCGAAATCCTGGTGCCGGATCGCTCCCGCGCGCATCATCCGGGGCTGCGCACCCTGTTTGCCGCCTCACCAGGCTATCGACGGATGGGGCAGGGTCTGTCGGTTTCTGCACGGCGCAAGGATGGCAGTGAAGTTGAGGTCGAAATCAGCCTGGGCCGGATTGAAACAGGACAGGGTTTGTTTTTCGCCTGTGGCTTGCGCGACATCACCGACCGCAAGCAGGCCGATAAAGAGCTCCGCGACAGTGAGATGCGCTTCCGTGCACTGGCCGATATGTCCTCTGACTTTTATTGGGAGACCGACGTCGAGCACCGCATCACTCAACGCACCGAGAGTAAAAGGGAGTTGGTAGAAGGAGTATTCCAGGAAGCACCCTCCGTCGGCAAGCGGCGCTGGGAGATTCCCTATCTTTCCCCCGACGAAACTGGATGGCGGCAGCATCAAGCGCTGCTCGACGCACACCTGCCCTTCCGCGGATTCGAGATTTCGCGGCCTAGAGTCAATGGCGCTGTGCACCATATCTCCCTCAGCGGGGATCCTATATTCGATGGCTCCGGCCAGTTCGCCGGTTACCGTGGTGTGGGCGCCGACATCACCGAGCACAAACAATCCGGGGCTGATCTCAGCATCGCTGCGACTGCTTTCGAATCGCAGGAAGCCATGATGGTCACCGATGCCAACGGTGTGATCCTTCGCGTTAATCAAGCTTTCATCAAAATCACGGGCTATGCGGCCGAGGAGCTTGTGGGCCAGACCCCCCGTCTTCTCCAGTCGGGTCGTCACGACGCGGAGTTTTATCGCGAGATGTGGGAGAGCATCAACCGCACCGGTACATGGCAGGGAGAAATCTGGGATCGGCGCAAGAATGGCGAGGTGTATCCAAAATGGCTGGCCATCTCAGCGGTGAAGGACGACAGTGGCATTGTGACCCACTATGTCGGTGCCCATTTCGACATTACCGAACGTAAGCAGGCGGAAGAAAAAATCAATGCGCTGGCCTTCTTCGACCAACTCACCGGCCTGCCCAATCGGACCCTGCTCATGGATCGCCTGAAGCAGGCCATGACGACCAGCAGTCGCAGCGGCAGCTATGGCGCGCTGCTGTTTATCGACCTGGATAATTTCAAGGAACTCAACGATACGCTCGGTCATGAAGTGGGCGACCTGCTGCTGAAACAGGTCGCCCAGCGCCTGACGCAGTGTGTGCGCGAGGGTGACACGGTGGCACGACTGGGGGGCGACGAATTTGTGGTGATCCTGGTCAACTTGAGCATGAGCGAAACAGAGGCCGCCACAGGCACCGAAACGGCTGCGGAAAAGATTCTTGCCACGCTCAACCAGATCTATCGGTTCGGCGATGCCGCTCATCACAGTACGGCGAGCATTGGCGCTACCTTGTTCAATGGCCATCCGATTTCGATCGACAACCTGATGAAGCAGGCCGATCTCACCATGTACAAAGCCAAGGAAGCGGGGCGCAATACGTTACGCTTCTTCGATCCGGCCATGGAGGTGGCGGTGAAGGCCCGCGCCGCACTCGAGAGTGATCTGCGGGCGGCCGTGGAGGCGAGGAACTTTGTGCTCCACTACCAGGCGCAAGTTGCCGGTGGGCAAGTCACGGGGGCTGAGGTTCTGGTGCGCTGGAAGCATCAGAAACGCGGCATGGTGTCACCCGCCGAATTCATTCCGCTGGCCGAAGAAACCGGGCTGATCCTACCCTTGGGCCATTTGGTGCTGGAAACCGCCTGCACCCAGCTCGTCGCCTGGGCGACGCAGCCAGCAATGGCCCATTTCACGCTGGCGGTGAATGTCAGCGCACTTCAATTCAAACAGTCCGACTTCGTGGATCAGGTGCTGACGGTTCTCGACAGCACCGGCGCCAACCCGCGTCGCCTGAAACTGGAACTGACCGAAAGCATGCTGGCAGATAACGTGCAGGACATCATCGAGAAGATGTTTGCGCTAAAGGCCAAGGGCGTGGGCTTTTCGCTGGACGATTTTGGTACCGGATACTCTTCGCTGTCTTATCTGAAGCGTCTGCCGCTGGACCAGTTGAAGATCGACCAGTCGTTTGTACGCGACGTCATGGTCGATGTAAACGACGCGGCGATTGCCAAGACCGTCATCGCGCTGGCTCAGAACCTAGGGTTGAGCGTGATCGCCGAGGGTGTTGAAACCAAAGCGCAGAAGGATTTTCTGGCTAGTTCGGGTTGCCATGCGTACCAGGGTTATTTCTTCAGCCGGCCTTTGCCTGTCGATGGCTTTGAGGCATTTGCGCAACGCGTTTCACAACAACCACAGGCAGTGATCTGATTTTTCAGTGCGGAAGTATTCGACCGACGGCGGGGGCAAGAAACAAATGATTCAGGAGCATGCGACACCAAGTTATCTCATGACAGGCCATCGCCAAATCGACAGCCAACACCATGAGCTTGACCAGTTGATCCAACCACTGCGCACAGTATGTGAAGCACAGTACAAATCGGGTAGTGACTGCAATGAATGTTCCAGCGAATACAGGGTTGCCTGTACCAACCGGCTAGACGATCTTCTTGGCAACCTTCTTGGCTTCGTGGTGAAGCATTTTTCCTACGAAGAAAAGCTGATGCGCCAACTACCGGCAACACCAGCATGCCGGCAACACATCGAGGAACACAAGTTCGCGCATGCCGAGATTTCTAGTCAGTTGGCCGATTTGACGCACAGTTTAGATCGTGAATATCCGCAACAGCATGCCTTACGTCTTCTGAATATCATCAGCAATTGGATGGGCGCTCACATATGCAGTCTTGATGTTCAGTTGGCGGGCAAACTGCAGGATGCCATCAAT
>CAJBAP010000072.1 GCA_903950295.1 uncultured Rhodocyclaceae bacterium | reverse complement strand
GCGATGATGGGCTCGGCCAGCGCCGCCGGTGTCGATCGCGCCCGTATCGCCGCAGAGGCCGCCGTTGCGAGCCCGCTGCTCGAAGGCATCGAGCTTTCGGGTGCCAAGGGCGTGCTGGTGAATATCACCGCCAGCAGTGCGCTCGGCCTGCGGGAATACCAGGAAGTCATGGCCGCCATCAGCAACTACACGGCGCCGGACGCCACCGTCATCTGCGGTGCGGTATTCGACGACACGATGGAAGATCAACTGCGCGTAACCGTGGTCGCCACCGGTCTCGGCTCGGCCGCGATGGCACGCCGCAAGCCGGAACCTAAACTGATTCACAGTTACGTCGAGGGTGCGGGGCAACGCACCGGCACCGACAACCTGCCGATCGGTACGGGCATGTCTGCTGCAACGACAGGGACTGGAGTCACCACCGGCAGCATCGACGACTTCTTCACGCCGACACCACGCGGCGGTGCGCGCGACAGCCGTGCCCGCGACTTCCAGGATACGGGCATGGACAAGTACGACATTCCGGCATTCCTGCGCAAGCAGGCGGACTGAGCCCTGCGTAACATCAAGTAGGGATGACACCCGGGGAATCGCCTCCCCCGGGTGTTATTTTTTTTTGGGCCTGCGCAGCCAACGCGTTGGCCAGACAGATGTAGTCACTGACGGCCAGCGTTTCGGCGCGCCGCGTCGGCAAGATACCTTCGGCTTCGAGCAGGGCCTCGCCACCAAACTCCTTGAGCGTGTTGCGCAGCATCTTGCGCCGCTGGCCGAAGGCCGTAGCAACTAGGCGCGAGAACAATTCTGGATCGTTTGCCGTCTCACTAGCGCCGAGTTTTCGCGGAATCAATCGGACCACAGCCGAATCGACTTTCGGCGCTGGATTGAACGATCCCGGCGGCACGATGAACAAACGCTCCATGTGGTAACGGTACTGCAGCATCACCGAGAGTCGGCCATAGTCACCCGTGCCGGGCTCGGCCACCATGCGATCGACAACTTCCTTTTGCAGCATGAAGTGCATCTCGGCAACCTTGTCAGCATACTCGGCGAGGTGAAACAGCAAGGGGCTGGAGATGTTGTAGGGCAGGTTGCCAACAATTTTGAGCGGCCCGGCCGCCTTGAGTGCGCCGAAATCGTATTCGAGTGCGTCGCCGGAGTGAATCGTCAGTCGCTCCGGCGGAAAACGTTGTCGCAGCCGCTCGATCAGATCACGGTCGATCTCGACAACCTGCAGATGATCGACGCGTTCGAGCAGTGGCTCGGTAAGTGCGCCCAGACCGGGCCCAATTTCCACGACCGTGTCGCCCGCGCGTGGCGCCACAGCATCGACGATCTTGCGAATGATTCCGGGAGACACGAGGAAATTCTGGCCGAAGCGCTTGCGCGCTTGATGACCGTTCAACTGGCTCATGCCTGAACGCGGCGTTGCGCCATGTCGATGGCGGCCTCGACCGCCGCGAACAGGCTGGTCGGCGAGGCCCGGCCGGTACCGGCCAGATCAAGTGCAGTGCCATGATCCACCGAGGTCCGGATGATCGGTAGGCCGAGCGTGACATTGAGGCCCTCGTCGAACGCAGCGTACTTCAGTACCACCAATCCCTGATCGTGATACATCGCCAGTTGGGCATGCGAACCGGCCAGCACATTCTTGGTAAACATCGTGTCCGCCGGGAGCGGGCCAATCAGATTCATGCCCTCGGCTCTAAGTTTCTCCAGCACCGGGATGATCACCTCGATCTCCTCGTGCCCCATGTGGCCGCCCTCCCCCGCGTGCGGGTTGAGTCCGGCAACCAGGATGCGCGGATTGGCAAAACCGAATTTTTCGCGCAGGTCGGTATGCAGAATGCGCAGCGTCGTCTCGAGTTCTACGGGTGTGATGGCAGCCGAAACATCCTTCAGCGGCAGATGGGTCGTCGCCAACGCAACGCGCAGTTCAGCGCCGGCAAGCATCATCACCACGCGCGGCGTATGGGTCTTCTCGGCGAGATATTCAGTATGGCCGGTGAAGGGAATGCCTGCATCGTTGATGATGCCCTTATGCACCGGTGCGGTCACCATCGCGGCGAACTCTCCGGATTGGCAGCCCGCCAGCGCCGCGTCGAGTAATTCGAGGACATAGGGCGCATTGGCTGCATCTAGCCGTCCCGCCAACGCCGACTTTTTGAGCGGAATGTGACGAACCTCGAGACCCGCACTGCTGCGGCCGATTTGCCGTGCCCGTCCGGCGATCAGATCACGGTCGCCCAGCACCACGATGCGCTCGGAGAAACTGCGCTCCGCCAGTGCCAGACAGATCTCGGGGCCGACACCGGCCGGTTCTCCAGACGTTATGGCAATGACCGGCAGATCAGCGG
>CAJBAP010000071.1 GCA_903950295.1 uncultured Rhodocyclaceae bacterium | reverse complement strand
CATCGGTCGCGACGGCATGCTTTCGGGCGTGAATGTCGAAGCAACCGTCAAACTGGCACAAGCATTGCGCATTCCCGTGATTGCCAGCGGTGGCATCGCCAGCCTGAGCGACATCAAGGCACTCTGTGCTGTGGCGAGTGAAGGCATCATGGGTGCCATCACCGGTCGCGCCATTTACGAGGGTACGCTGGATTTCCGCAAGGCGCAGGCCGAAGCGGACAAGTGCGCCAGCGGCGCTTGATCACCCTGCCCCATGCTGGCTAAACGCATTATTCCCTGCCTTGACGTCAGCGCCGGTCGCGTTGTAAAGGGTGTCAACTTCGTCTCGCTGCGCGATGCCGGCGACCCGGTCGAGATTGCCCGCCGCTATGACGAACAGGGTGCCGACGAGATTACCTTTCTTGACATCACCGCGAGCTCCGATGCACGCGACATCATTCTGCACATCGTCGAGGCCTGCGCCGAGCAGGTCTTCATCCCGCTGACCGTTGGCGGTGGCGTGCGCAAGGTCGAGGACGTGCGGCGCTTGTTGAATGCCGGTGCCGACAAGGTGAGCATGAATACTGCCGCCGTACAGAATCCGCAACTTGTCGCGGAGGCTTCCGGCAAGGTGGGCAGCCAATGCATTGTCGTCGCCATCGATGCCAAGCAGACCAGTCCCGGCAAGTGGGAGGTGTTTACCCACGGCGGACGCAACAACACCCATATCGACGCCATCGAGTGGGCAAAACAGGTTGCAGCGCTGGGTGCCGGCGAAATACTACTGACCAGCATGGATCGCGACGGCACGAAGAATGGCTTCGATCTCGGCCTGACCCGCGCGGTTTCAGATGCCGTGCCGATTCCCGTGATTGCGAGTGGCGGTGTTGGTAATCTCCAGCACTTGGCCGACGGTGTCACACAGGGACGAGCCGATGCCGTGCTCGCCGCCAGTATCTTTCATTACGGCGAATACACCGTGCGGCAAGCCAAGGAATTCATGCGCGCGCAGAACATTGAGGTACGTCTATGAATACCGTGAGCAACAAATGGCTCAACGAAGTGAAGTGGGATGAACAGGGCTTGGTGCCGGCAATTGCCCAGGATGCCAAAACCGGTGACGTTCTCATGTTCGCCTGGATGAATCGTGAAGCACTGGAAAAAACCTCGAAACTGGGCGAGGCCGTCTATTGGTCACGTTCGCGCCGCAAGTTGTGGCACAAGGGCGAAGAGTCAGGCCATACGCAAAAAGTTATCGAAATCCGCGCCGACTGTGACTGTGATGTCGTGCTGCTCAAGATCGAGCAGACGGGCGGCATCGCCTGTCACACCGGTCGCCGCAGCTGTTTCTTCAGCAAACTTGAAGAAGCCGGCTGGATCGATGTCGAACCCGTTTTAAAAGACCCCAAGGACATTTACAAATGATCGATCTAGAAGTCATCCACCGCGTTCAGGAAACCCTGATCGAGCGCAAGGGCGCAGCGCCAGATTCATCCTATGTCGCCAGCCTGTATGCCAAGGGCACGGACGCCATTTGCAAAAAGGTGGTCGAGGAGGCTGCGGAAACCATCATGGCGGCGAAAGACGGCGATCGCCTGCATCTGGTGCGCGAAACTTGTGATTTGTGGTTTCACAGCCTCGTGTTGCTGACCCATTTCGGCATTGGCGTTGATGACATCATGATGGAGTTCCGCCGCCGCGAGGGGATTTCAGGTATCGACGAAAAGGCTGGCCGGAGCAAATAGGGTGAGCGACTGCATCTTCTGCAAAATCGTGCGTGGGGAGATTCCTTGCAAGAAGGTCTATGAGGACGAGGATATTTTCGCCTTCCACGACATCAACCCGATTGCACCGGTGCATTTCATGGTGGTGCCCAAGCAGCACATCGCCTCGCTGGCGGAGGCCGACGCCGGTCATGCGCAGGTGCTTGGCAAGCTGTTTTCCAAGCTGGGCGCTTTGGCGCGCGGCCAGGGCTTGACCGACGGTTTCCGCACCATCATCAACACCGGCAGAGTGGGTCAGCAGGAGGTGTATCATCTTCACGTCCATATCCTCGGCGGGCCTGACCGGCTCGGACCGATGATCCTCAAGCAAAAGGAGTAAGGCATGGGAAGCTTCAGCATTTGGCATTGGCTGATCGTTCTGGTGATCGTGATGCTCGTGTTCGGCACCAAAAAACTGCGCAGCGTCGGTTCTGACCTCGGCGGTGCCGTCAAGGGCTTCAAGGAAGGCATGAAGGAAGGTACGGCAGCGGCAGACGCTGGCAAACCAACCGGTCCGGCGGAGCAGGTTGGTCATACCATCGAAGGCGAAGCCAAGAAAGAAAAGGTCTGAGGCCTCACCGGTTACGGTGGCCACTGCGGAGAGCGGGTAGCCCCCGCTCTTTTTGCTGACCCAATCCCATGTTCGACGTCGGCTTTTCCGAACTCATCGTCATCGGCCTCGTGGCCCTGATCGTCATCGGGCCTCAGCGCCTGCCGGGCGTCGCACGCACGGTCGGCCACTTGCTCGGTCGCTTGCAACGTTATGTGAATGATGTGAAGTCCGATATTAATCGCGAAATGCAACTCGACGAACTCAAGAAACTTCAAGAGCAGGTGACCACGGAAGCTCGCGCCATGGAGTCCCAAGTGAACGACCAGTTGCACTCTGTCGAGACTTCGCTGAATGCTTCGATTGCCCAGGGTATCGAAGCGAAGTCGGCAGCAGCCGATGCAGGGCAAGCGGCCGTCCCCACACTGGCAACGGACCAGCCTGACGCCGTCCCGCCAGCACCGACTTTATCGGCTGCACCTGCGGCCATCGACAAACCTGCTGCCTGATGGAAGCCCAGGAAAGTTTCGTTTCACACCTGATCGAGCTGCGCGATCGCCTGCTCAAGTCGATCACGGCCATCCTTGCCGTTTTTCTGTGCCTGATGCCGTGGGCCGGCAATGTCTATGATCTGCTGGCCATGCCGATGATTGCCACGCTGCCGCCTGGCACCAAGATGATTGCCACCGGCGTCATCACGCCCTTCATGGTGCCGATCAAGGTAACCCTGATGGCGGCCTTCGTCGGCGCCTTGCCGGTCGTGCTTTACCAGACTTGGGCCTTTGTTGCGCCGGGTTTGTATGCGCATGAAAAGAAATTCGCGCTGCCGCTGGTTGTCGGCTCCACGCTACTGTTTATTGCCGGCATCGCCTTCTGCTATTTCTTCGTCTTCAACACGGTGTTCAAATTCATCGCCGAATTTGCCCCGGCCAGCATTACGCCGGCACCTGATATCGAGCAGTATTTATCCTTCGTCATGACTCTGTTCCTCGCCTTCGGCATCACCATCGAGGTGCCGGTGATCGTGATCCTGCTGGTCAGGTTCGGTGTGGTGAGTATCGAGAAGCTGGTCGAGGCACGGCCCTATGTCATCGTCGGTGCTTTTGTTGTGGCCGCCGTGGTAACGCCGCCGGACGTGGTTTCGCAGTTCATGCTGGCCATGCCGATGTGGT
>CAJBAP010000070.1 GCA_903950295.1 uncultured Rhodocyclaceae bacterium | reverse complement strand
CGTCACCATGATGAAGAAGCCAAACACGAAGATCGGAAACTTGCTGGTGACCACTTCCAGGACGTTGATCTTCTGGCCTTCGTGTCCCGCATCGACAGCCGGTTTGACGACGTAGAAATAAATCGCCCACAGCACGATCAGCGGAATGAAGCCGACGCGTACGATGTTGATGACGTTGGCCGTCAGCAGCGATTCGTGGCTGTACCAGGATGCTGCCGCGACGAGCTGCGCCGTGTTCAAGATCGCCGTGCCAACCCAGGCACCGAAGACCGGATCACTCATGTTGAGCGCCTTGCCGATATAGGGGAAGGTGAACAGCCCGAGTGTGCCGAACAGCAGAATGGTGCCGATGGCGTAGAAGAAGTCGCGCGGCTTGGCATTCACTACCGGCGCTACCGCCACGGCAGCCGAAACGCCGCAGACACCCACACCCGCACCCATCACGCCGGCAAGGCCGGGATCGACCTTGGCGCGCCGGGCCCAGTAGGAAATGAGTACCTGCGTGCCCATGACGAAGGCCACCACCAACGCCAGGCCAAAGAAACCGACCTTCAGCACGTCGGTCCACATGTAGTAGGCACCCAGGATGATGATGCCCGGCTTGATCAGCGGCCGCGCCGCCACCGTGCCGGCCTTGAATACATCAGGCAGGCCAACGGTGTTGCGGATCGCCATGCCGACCAGAAGCAGCATGGCAACATAGGTCAGCTGGAAGGAGATCATCAGGTTGCCGAACGACAGGTTGCCGGGAATCGCCTTGGTCTGCGCCACCTGGTTGAATTCGCCTTCAGCGAGAACCGTTGGTTTCGATGGCTTCTTCGGTGCCTTGACGGACTTGTCGCCGCCCGCTGCCGCTGCCTTGAATGCCTCCTCGGCGGCCTTGAATTCTTCGGTCTTTTTGGCGAAGCTGTCGGCGTGCTTCTGCTTGTATGCGGCGAAGTCCGCCGGCGCCTTGCCTTCATTGACCGCCTTCAATACCTTCTCGGCTTCCTTGAAGTTGGTATTCCATTTGCCCATCGTGGTATCCCACTGGAGTGCCATCCAGCCAAAGATTGCGCAGAGGATCAGCCCCGGCAGCATCTTGGGCAGATTTTGCAGACTAAACTCGACACCGATTCCACCAGATTTTTCACTGCTCATTTTCTTGCCTCCCGAATCAGAAGAACAGGGACTTGACGAAGCTGGGCCCGATGGCCCCCGTCAGCACCAGCGCCACCGTGATGGCCGCGACAATCAGGACAAAAATATCTTCTTTCCGTTCGGCGGAAAAAGTCGCGTTCGCTCTGGCTTCATAGGCTTCATGCTCTGACTGTTTGGTCATGATGGCTCCCCCCTTCGTTATGAAATACGATCATGGTGTTGCACGCGGCAAATATTCTTCTTCTGCACCGGGCAAGTCAATAGACTTTTTTTACTCAGTTACCTCTTGACGATAAGCACCGAAGCTTGTGGCGAGTGCGTCGCGACGTTGGTCGAGAGACGGCCCAGCAACAAGCCGAAGGGGGTTCTGAAGTAGCCTTCTTTCATGATGATCAAATCGAAGTCTCCTTCGACCGATTCCCGGATGATTTCCT
>CAJBAP010000069.1 GCA_903950295.1 uncultured Rhodocyclaceae bacterium | reverse complement strand
TGGTCTCGGCGCTGGCCTCCGACGCCACCGTGCTGCTCTATGACGGTTCGCCCTTCGTCGGGCGCGGCAATATCCTGTTCGACTATGCCGTCGCCGAGGGGATGACCCACTTTGGCACCTCGGCCAAGTTCATCGACGCTTGCGCCAAAATAGAGTTGAGACCCGGTGCAACTCATGATCTTTCGCGTTTGCGCGCCATGTTCTCGACCGGCAGCCCACTGGCACCGGACAGCTTCGATTATGTCTATCGCGATATCAAGGCCGACCTGCAACTGTCCTCGATTTCCGGTGGGACCGATATCGTTTCCTGCTTCGTGCTGGGCAATCCGACCGGGCCGGTGTGGCGTGGCGAGATCCAGTGTGCGGGTTTGGGTATGGCGGTCGATGTCTTTGATGATGATGGCAAGTCTGTCCAAGGTGAAAAGGGCGAACTGGTGTGTACGCGCCCCTTCCCGGTGATGCCGGTCAGTTTCTGGAACGACCCCGATGGCGCCAAGTATCGCGCCGCCTATTTCGAACGTTTTCCCGGCACCTGGTGTCACGGCGATTTTGCCGAAAAAACTGTGCATGGTGACGATTGCGGCTTCGTCATCTACGGCCGCTCGGATGCACTGCTCAAGCCGGGCGGTGTGCGCATCGGCACGGCGGAGATCTACCGCCAGGTGGAAAAGCTGCCCGAGGTACTTGAGTCCATCGTCATCGGCCAGGATTTTGACAATGACGTACGCGTCGTGCTGTTCGTCAAGTTGAAGGATGGATTGATGCTCGACGACGACCTCGTCAAGCGCATCAAGGAGATGATCCGCGCCAACACCACGCCGCGCCACGTGCCGGCCAAGTTGCTGCAGGTGGCCGATATTCCCCGCACCAAGAGCGGCAAGATCGTCGAACTGGCCGTTCGCGAGGTGGTGCATGGCCGCCCGGTGAAAAACATCGAGGCGCTGGCGAACCCGGAAGCGCTCGAACTGTTCCGCAATCGCGCAGAACTGCAAAGCTGAAGGTCAGCGACCCGTCGCCGGCGATGTCGTTGTGGCGGCGAAGGCTGCGGCGAGTGCGGTAAAAGCGGCGTCGAGTTTTTCGATGTTGTCCGCGATCGTCTCCGTCGCGGTATCGTGATGGATCGCCGCCTCGATCGCTGTCGCCAGCGCCTGAAGTTCAGTGGCGCCGATCATGCCGGAAGCACCCTTGAGTGAATGTGCCTCGCGACGGGCTTGCGGCAAGTCACCCGCCGTCCAGGCAGCGCGCAGTTGCAGCACGGAGTTGGCGTGGGTGGCGACATAGACCCGCAGCAAATTCAGATAGCGCTCGATTTTGCCGCGCGCAATGCCGAGGCCGAAGTCGATATCGAGGCCGGGGTGTTGGCGCAAGGCGGCAATGGCGTTTGCGGCGACCTGGCTTTCCTGCACTGGTGCGGCTGTAAAAGTCGGCGCTGGCGGGACGGCTGTATCGTCCGCCAATCCGGGCCTGGGTGATGGCAGCCATTTCAACATAGACGCGAACAAGGTCTCGGGATCGACCGGCTTGGCGACATGGTCGTTCATGCCGGCGTTGAGGCAGGCCTGACGATCCTCGTCGAAGGCGTTGGCGGTCATGGCGATGATGGGTTGCAGGTGATAGCCCGGCATTGCCCGGATGGCGCGGGTGGCCTCGAGTCCATCCATCACCGGCATTTGCATATCCATCAGGATCAGGTCGTAGGCGTTGTCGCGCGCCATCGCCAGAGCGGTTTGGCCGTTGCCGGCCACATCGATGCGCAGCCCGAGTTCCTCGAGCAGTTCGCGTGCCACTTCCTGGTTCACCGGGTTGTCTTCAGCCAGCAGGATGCGCTGGCCATGATGAGCGCGCAAGCTGGATTCCAGCATCGAAACGGCACTTGCCGGCCGGTGCTGGTGGTGATGGCCGACCAGCACTTCGAGCAGGGTTTCGCGCAATTGTCGGGCCTCGACGGGTTTGGGCAGATAGCCTTCGAAACCGCTCTTGCTGAGCATCTGGGAAGACATCTGGCTGGCATAGGCAGTGGTCAGCAGCAACACGGGTGGCGCTCTCAACGCCAGTTTCTGGATGGTCTCGGCCATCTCGATGCCATCCATGTCCGGCATGCGCCAGTCGATCAAAGCGAAGTCGAAGGGCTGACCGGACTGGTCGGCCTCGCTCACCATTTGCAGACCCTGTTCGGCAGAGGTCGCCTGTGCGCAGTCGATTTCGAGTTCGGCCAGCAGCGCCGCCATCACCTCGTACGCTTCGTCCAGATCATCCACTATCAGGCAGTGGCGGCCTTTTAGCTCAATCGGCGCCAGGCGTGGGCGGGGTGCGGCTGCGCTGCGCTGCAGGAGGGCGGTAAACCAGAAGGTGCTGCCCTGGCCGATGACGCTTTCGGCGCCCACGTCGCCGCCCATGAGGCGTGCGAGGCGCCGGCTGATGGCCAGCCCCAGGCCGGTGCCGCCAAATTTGCGGGTGGTCGAGACATCGGCCTGCTCGAAGGCCTGAAACAGGCGTCCCTGTTGCTCGGGCGTCATGCCGATGCCGGTGTCGATGACCTCGAAGCGCACGAACAAACCTTCCGCCGTTTCGGCCAGCAGACGGGCGTGCAGGCTGACGTGGCCCTGTTCGGTGAACTTCACCGCATTGCCGGCGAAATTAAGCAGAATCTGGCCGATACGCAGTGGGTCGCCATACAGCATGTCCGGCAGGGCGGGATCAATGTGACGCACGATCTCGATGCCCTTGGCGTTGGCGCCATCGCCGATCAGGGCGCAGGTTTGCTCGAAACTTTGCTCGAGATCGAAGTCGGTGGCCTCGATGGAGAGTTTGCCCGCCTCGATCTTCGAAAAGTCGAGAATGTCGTTGATGATGCCGAGCAGGTGGTGCGCCGCACTCGACACCTTGCCGAGTTGCTGGTGTTGCCGCTCGTTGCTGGCATTACGCTGAAGAATATGCGTGAGGCCGATGATGGCGTTCATCGGCGTGCGGATTTCGTGACTCATGTTGGCCAGGAAACTGCTCTTGGCACGGTTGGCAGCCTCGGCGGCCAGCTTGGCTTCAGCGAGTTCGGCCGTGCGCGCCATGACCAGTTCTTCGAGGTGCTGGCGGTGATGCTCGAGTTCGTTGGCAACGCGCTGGCGTTCGCTGATGTCCTGGTCGACGCCGCGATAGCCCGTCCAGTTACCTTTCGCATCGAAGGTGGGCACGCCGCTCGAGAGAATCGTCAACTCGGTGCCGACCTTGGTGCGCACGACATTGTTGAGGTCCTGGAAAATTTCCTGGCGTGCCGCGATGGGCGCGAAGATGGCGGCGACGCGCTCGGCTTCGGCGGGTGCCATCAGGTCGAAAGGTGTTTTGCCGAGGAGTTCCTCGGGTATGAAGCCCAGCACCGTTTCGACATTGCCGGCAACGAAGGTGTAGCGGGCGTTGGTGTCGACCTCCCAGACCCAGTCGGCACTGACGCGGGTGAAATCGCGGAAGCGCA
>CAJBAP010000068.1 GCA_903950295.1 uncultured Rhodocyclaceae bacterium | reverse complement strand
TTCTGCGGGTCGGACTCATTGGCCGGGTTTGGAACGCGCCCCTCGATGGGTAACACCTGCTCGGGCGACGTGCCCCAAGTTACTTGCGGTGCGATGGCGGCGGCGTCGAGTTCGATGACGGTGTCAAATATGGCATCCGCATCCGATTGCAGCGTCTGCCAGTAGGCGACGGCCTTGTCCCAGTCAGCCCCCTTGGGCGCGAACTGGCGACCCTTGAGATAGGCAATGGTTTTTTCATCCGGCGCCACCAGGCCGGCGCGGGCACCACCTTCAATGGCCATGTTGCACAGAGTCATGCGGCCTTCCACCGACAGGGCGCGGATCGCCTCTCCACCGAATTCGATGGCGTAACCGGTGCCGCCGGCCGTGCCGATCTTGCCGATGATGGCCAGCGCGATGTCTTTCGCCGTCACGCCAGCGCCGACTTTTCCGTCCACCTTGATCAGCATGCGTTTGGAGCGTTTTGCCACCAGTGTTTGTGTGGCGAGTACATGCTCGACCTCGGAGGTGCCGATGCCATGCGCCAGTGCGCCGAAGGCACCGTGCGTGGAGGTGTGGCTGTCACCGCAGACCACGGTCATGCCCGGCAGCGTCGTGCCGTTTTCCGGGCCGATGACGTGGATGATGCCCTGGTTGGCGTGCTTGAACGGGAAGTAGACCAGTGCGCCGAAATCCTTGATGTTGGCGTCGAGCGTCTCGACCTGCAGGCGCGAGATCGGATCCTTGATGCCTTCGTCCCAATGGTCTGTGGGGGTGTTGTGGTCGGGGTTGGCGACGATGGAGTCGCTGCGCCACGGCCGGCGATGCGTCAGGCGCATGCCCTCGAAGGCCTGCGGACTCGTCACCTCGTGCATGAGGTGACGGTCAATGTAGATCAGGCAGGTGCCGTCGCTCTCTTCGCGGACGACGTGCGAATCCCACAGTTTGTCGTAAAGCGTCTTGCCAGTCATTGCGGTTCTCGTAAATGGAAAAACGCCAAGAATACATCAGGTCGGCAGCGATACCCGCCCGAAGAAGTAATTGAACGTCACCGCAATGACTGGAAATCAGGACTTTGAATTTGACGATTTGTCTGTTTTGGTTGGTGCCATGAAACCTCCCACCGGTGCAGCAGGCTTTTTCTCCTTCTTGGGCTTTTTCGCTTCCTTGTTACCCCGCAACTGACCTTTTGCCATCATCGTCTCCGTTCAAGTAATTGGACGTTTGATGATAAGCCGATAATCGGTGAATTGCACATCACTATCACGCACGCCATCGCCCCAGCCCAGCCTGCCTTGACAGGTGTTCATCTGCACACTAGCATGGTGTCCATCGGAACACTTGTGAAAGGAGCCCGCCATGCCTCCCTCGGATAGCACCCGCGATGACGAATACCTTGATCGCTTGCGTGATTACTACGCTGATGCCCGGCGCATCCCCACGCAGCAACGCATCTGCGAACTGATCGGTTTCGCCTCCAAGACTGCCGCCAGGAAACTCCTCGCCCGTCTCGAAACCGCCGGGTTTGTCGAACGCACCCCGGATGATGACGCGTGGATGCCGACCGCACGTTTCTTTGAGCGCCAACTGGCTGACACCGCCGTCCGTGCCGGCGCTCCGGACATGATCGAGGGATCGCAGGGCGAACTCTTCCTCATCGACCAGTATCTTGTTCGTCAGCCATCCCGGACCGTCATGGTGCCGGTCAAGGGTGATTCCATGATCGACGCCGGCATTCAGGATGGTGATCTGGTTGTGGTCGAGCGTACCAAAGCGGCCAAGTCCGGTGATTTTGTCATCGCCATTGTCGATAACGAATTCACGCTGAAGGAGTTGGCGCTCGAAAAAGGCAAGTTCATCCTGAAGCCGCATAACCCGGCCTACCCCATCATCCGACCCCAGGAGCAGTTGGAAATCTTCGGGGTTGTTACCGGCCTCGTGCGACGCTATACGGCTTGATGCCTACAGGCGTTCCTGATCTCGCAGCAGCTTGTACTCGATGGCATCGACCAGTGCCTGCCATGAAGCGTTGATGATGTCGGTGGAGACGCCGATGGTGGTCCAGCTTTCCCTGCCGTCGGTCGACTCGATCAGCACGCGCACCTTGGCCGCCGAGGCCTTGTCCGAATCGAGCACGCGTACCTTGTAGTCGGTGAGGCGAATCTCGCCAATGGCTGGGTAGAGACGCTCCAGCGCCTTGCGCGCGGCCTTGTCGAGTGCATTCACCGGCCCGTCGCCTTCAGCCACGGTGAGCACTTCCTGGTCGCCGACGCGTACCTTGATGATCACAGATGAATTGACCTCATTTACCGCCGGCTCGTTGGTGATGACCTTGAATTCGACGAGTTCGAAAAAGGGCTGGTAGCGACCGAGCATCTTGCGCACTACCAGGTCGAAGGAGCTTTCCGCCGCCTCGAACTGGTAGCCCTCGTGTTCGAGTTCCTTGAGGCGGTCGATGATCTTGCGCGTCTCGGGAGAATCCTTTACCAGTGATGCGTCGATGGCGTTGATGCGGGCCAGCAATGTGCTGCGCCCGGCGACTTCGGACATCAGCACACGCCGGTTGTTGCCAACCAGTTCCGGGTTGATGTGTTCGTAGGAAACCGGGTTCTTGACGACGGCGTCGATATGCATGCCGCCCTTGTGGGCGAAGGCATGGCCGCCGACGTAGGCCGCCTTGTCGTTGTGCGGCATGTTGGCGATTTCGCTCACCGAGCGTGCGACTGAAGTCAGGTGGCGCAGTGCGGTTTCCGGAATGCATGCGAAGCCAAGCTTCAGTTGCAGGTTCGGGATGATCGAGCAAAGATTGGCATTGCCGCAGCGCTCGCCCAGGCCGTTGATGGTGCCCTGCACCTGCGTAGCACCCGCCTGCACGGCGCGGATTGAATTGGCCACGGCCATCTCGCTGTCGTTGTGGCAGTGGATGCCGATGGCTACGCCGGGGAACTGCGTGCAGACGGTGCGCGTGATGTCAAAGATCTCGTCGGGGAAGCTGCCGCCATTGGTGTCGCACAGCACCAGGCTGTCGGCACCAGCTTCGGTAGCAGCGGCGAGCGACTTGAGCGCGTATTCGGCATTGTCCTTGTAGCCGTCGAAGAAGTGCTCGGCATCGAAGACCACTTCCTTGCCGTGTTGCTTGAGGTAGCGCACCGTGTCGCCGATCATGCGCAAGTTCTCGTCGAGTGTCGTGCGCAGAATTTCCAGCACCTGGTAATCCCAGCTCTTGCCGAAGATGGCGATGGCGGCGGTGCCGGCCTTCAGCAGCGATTGCAGGTTGGCGTCTTCCGAAACGCGGATGCCGACCTTGCGCGTGGCGCCGAAGGCGATGATCTTGGAATGGACGAGTTTCAGCGTCGCCGCCCGGGCGAAGAAATCCAGATCCTTCGGATTGGAACCCGGGTTGCCGGCCTCGATATAGCTCATACCGAGTGAATCGAGCCGCTCGACGATCTTCAGCTTGTCTTCGACGGAATAGGAAATACCTTGCGCCTGGGCGCCGTCGCGCAGGGTGGAGTCGTAGATGAAAATTCTGGTCATTGAAGGGGCAGCGGTGTCAGGCGATCAGTTCGGCGGTATGCCGCGCCAGCATCCACTCTTCGTTGGTGGGCAGCACCAGGGCTGCGACAGGGCTGGCAGCGGTGCTGATGCATTCGGCATCTGCCGCGTTAGCCGTGGCATCGAATTCGAGCCCCAGCCAGCCGAGTTGCTGGCAGACGGCGGCGCGTACCGTCGCCGCGCGCTCGCCGATGCCACCGGTGAACACGATTGCATCGAGGCCGCCAATGGCAGCGGCGAGCGAACCGATTTCGCGCACGATACGGTAGCAGAACAGATCGACGGCCTCTTTCGCCTCCGGCTTGTCCGAGGCGAGCAATTCGCGCATGTCCTGGCTGATGCCGGAGACGCCGAGCAGGCCCGATTCCTTGTATAGCATGTTGGTCAGTTTCTTGATATCCATGCCGTCGTACTCCATCAGATAGAGCAGCACGCCGGGGTCGAGGGCGCCGGTACGCGTGCCCATCATGAGGCCTTCGACGGCGGTAAAGCCCATCGTTGTGACCTGGCTCTTGCGTCCGACCATGCCGCACATCGAGGCGCCGTTGCCGAGGTGCGCGACGATGACGCGACCATTGGCCCGGTTTTCGTCCAGATGTTGTGGCAGTACGTCGGCGATGTATTCGTAGGAAAGGCCGTGGAAGCCATAACGGCGCACGCCTTGCGCGGTGATGCGGCGCGGCAGGGCGAAGAGTTGCGCGATGGCGGGTTGGCTGCGGTGGAAGGCGGTATCGAAGCAGGCAACCTGCGGCACACCGGGCAGCGCGGCACGCATCGCCTCGATGCCGGCAAGATTGTGCGGTTGGTGCAGCGGGGCGAGCGGGATGAACTTCTTCAGCTTGTCCACCGTGGCATCGTCAAGCAGGGTCGGATGCGAATATTCCTGCGCGCCATGCACGACGCGGTGGCCGATGCCGACGATCTTCCAGCCGGACTCGTGATCCTGCAACCAGTGCACGAGGTGATCGAGCGCCGCGCGGTGCGGGTGTTCACCGGCAAGGATCAGATCGGTATCGTCGAGGACGTGACCCTGCGCGTCCTTGGCCTTGAGGTGGGCGCCTTGAGCCGCGCCGATGCCGTCGTACTGGCCGACGAGTTCTGGCTTTGCCGGGATGGCGCCGCCGTTCGGGGCGCGGGCGAACAGCGCGAACTTGATCGAGGAAGATCCGGCATTCAGGGTTAGAAGAGCATCGGCCATGGGGGTCTCACTTGGCTAGAGGATTGTTGCGGCGGGCATGCGCCATCACGACGGCGATGGCGGTGGAGGCGGTGCGGGTCTGGGCGGAGTCTGCACGGGAAGTCAGCACGATAGGTACGCGGGCGCCGAGCACGATGCCGGCGGAGAGCGCATCGGCAAGATACTCCAACTGCTTGGCGAGCATGTTGCCCGATTCGATGTCCGGCACCAGCAGGATGTCGGCCTGGCCGGCGACGGCAGACTTGATGCCCTTGGTGCGCGCGGCGACGACTGAAATTGCATTGTCGAAGGCGAGCGGACCGTCGAGTACGCCCCCCTTGATCTGGCCACGGTCGGACATCTTGCACAAGGCGGCGGCGTCGAGCGTCGCCTGCATCTTCGGGTTCACCGTTTCGACGGCGGCAAGGATCGCGACCTTGGGGTCGGCGATGTGCAGCATCAGCGCCAGGACGATGGCGTTCTGCACGATGTCGATCTTGGTCACCAGATCGGGCGCGACGTTGACGGCGGCGTCGGTAATCAGGAGCGGTCGCGGGTAGGTGGGCACATCCATCATGAACACATGGCTGATGCGCCGCTCGGTGCGCAGGCCGGTGGACTTGTCGATCACCTCGCCCATCAGTTCGTCGGTGTGCAGGCTGCCCTTCATCAGTGCTTCGACCATGCCTTCGCGCGCCAGGGCGACGCCCGATTCGGCTGCTGCATGGCTGTGCGGCACGTTGAGGAACTCGCAACCGGCGAGGTCGAGGTTCATTTCCTCGGCCAACGCACGTATCTTGTCTTCGGGGCCGACCAGCGTCGGGTCGATCAGGCCGCGGTCGCGGGCGAGCAGGGCGCCCTTCAGTGACTCAGTGTCGCAGGGGTGGATCACCGCCATCGGGATCGACGACAGGCCGCGGGTGATCTCCAAGACATGCTCGTAGCGCGACTTTTTGGTGGCCGACAGCTTGATTTCGGGCAGGGTTGCCTTCGGCCTCTTGATCTTGTCCTTCGGTCCGATCACCTCGGCCGTGCCGTGGATGATGCGTTCGTTGTCCTGGTTGGTACAGTTGCAGTCAAATATCATGTGGCGGTTGTGATCGAACTTGCGCTGGCAGGTCACTGTCACCGTCAGCGTGTCACCGACGCGCACCGAGCGCTCGAAGTGCAGGCTCTGGTCGATATATACCGTACCTGGACCAGGAAACTGCATGCCCAATACGTTGGAAAACAACATGCCGCCCCACATGCCATGCGCCACGACCTCGCGGAACTGGGAGGATCGAGCGTATTCCGGGTCGACGTGGGTGGGGTTCATGTCGCCGGAGATGATGGCGAACATCTGGATGTCTTCCGGGCGCAGCGTGCGCACCAGCGTAGCGACATCGCCGACCTGGATTTCGTCGTAGGTGCGGTTTTCGATGTATTCGATGAGATCGGCAGTGCCCATGGGGAATTTCCTGTTGTTGATCGTTTATCGCGACATTCTTACCTGACTTTTGTTGCAATGCAATAACAACGGCGAGGAATAGCTGGCACGCCGTCCCGCCAGCGCCGACTTTTACCGGTTCAACGGATTCTGGCGGTAAAACAGGCGTAGTTGTTCATAGACCGCCGGATAGTCTTCCAGCAGTAAATCAGGGGCTTCGAAAAAGACTTCGCTGGCGACGGCGAAAAACTCGGCAGGATGCTCGGCGGCATAGGGATCGATAGTGGTTTCCTCGTTCGCATCGACGCGCCGGCAGAAGTCTTCGTAGGCGGGCGCGAAGGCGGCGATCCACGCGGCGCGTGTCATGTCGCCATGCAGGGCGGGCATGCCATCGACTTCGCCATTGGTCATGTCGAGTTTGTGGGCGAATTCGTGGATGACGATATTTACGTCGCCGACTTCGTTCATGTCCGCGAACCACGACAGTAGCACCGGGCCGCCTTCCCAGGCTTCACCGAGCACCTCGTCGTCGAATTCATGGACGATGCCATCGGCGTCGACCATCTGGCGCGGGATGACGAAGTCGCCGGGATAGACGACGATGCCCACCCAGCCGCGATAGGCGTCGAGGCCGACGTTGAGATTGAGGATGGGCAGGCAGGCCTGCAACGCGATGGATAGCTGGATCGGGGCGGTGAGCGTCAGTCCTTGCGCGCCATTCCATTCCTTGTCGGCGATGAACTGGCGGGCCAGTTCGCGCAGGCGGTCGCGTTCGTCGTCGGTCAAACGGTCGAGAAAGGGCAGGGTGTATTCGGCGGCCTGCCACTGGGCGACGTCGATAGTCAGCTTCGCCGCAGCGCGTTGTCGCCGCCAGTGGCGAAAAGCTTCGATCATTATCGCCCCCACTTCCTCGTGGTGAGGAGGATGCCGCCGAAGATCAGCGCAATGCCGATGAAGTGGAAACTCATCAACCGTTCGCCGAGAAATACAGACGCGAGCAGGATGCCGAAGGCCGGCATCAGGTGGATGAACAGACCGGCTTTGGATGCGCCAACCTCTTCGACCCCCTTGTTCCAGAAAATGAAGCCGAGGAAGGCCGGAAAGATGCCGGCATAGGCAATCGCCGCCCATGCGCCGATGGAGGCGGTGATATGGCGGCCGCTGGCGATCTCGAGCAGGTAGAACGGGAAGGTGGCGGTCACGCCGATGGCGGCGATGGCGAACAGGAAGGCGAGGGGATGCGCGGCCGGGCGTTTGGGCAGCAACAGCGTATAGACCGCCCAGGCGACGACGGAGAGCAGGATCCAGACGTCGCCGAGGTTGAGGGTGAGTTGCAGCAGGGTGCGCGGATCGCCGCGAGCGATGATGGCGAGCACGCCGGCAAACGAGGCGAAGATGCCGAGTGCCTCGACGGGTTTCAGTCGTTTGCCATGAAAGGCCCAAGCCAGGGCGACGATGACAATGGGGATGAAGGAGTTGAGCAGCAGACCATTGATCGCTTCGGTTTGTTGCAAGCCGACATAGGTCAGCGCGTTATAGAGGCAGGTGCCCAGCATGCCGAGCAGGGCCAGCCAGCGCCAGCCGGCCAGCAACACGGCGCGGTCACGCTTGAGATAGGGCCAGGCGATCGGCAGCAGGAAGGCCAGCGCGATGATCCAGCGCCAGAAGGAAAGCGCGATGGGGGGTACTTCGGCGCGCATGCCGCGCCCGACGATCCAGTTGCCGGCCCAGAACAGGTTGGCCAGGGTGAGAAGCAGGTAGGGCGATGGTTTCAAGTGCGACCTTAAAAAAGCACAGGGGCTCCGCTAAGAGCCCCCGTTTTTGTCAGTTGCGCCGAACCACGTGCGGGACATGCCGTCCCGCCAGCGCCGACTTTTCGTGTTTACTCGACTTTAGCTTTGGCGCGCAGGGCGAGGATATGCTTCTCGACGGCCTGTTGGCGCATGCGCTGGATGATTTGCGGCTTGACATCGTCGAAGGCCGGCGCTTTCAATTCACGTACATCTTCGAGGAGGATGACGTGCCAGCCGAAGTTGCTCTGCACCGGTGCTTCCGTGTATCTGCCCTTGTCGAGCTTGGCCATCGCCTCGGAAAATGCCGGGACATAGCTGGCCTTGTTCGCCCAGCCAAGTTCGCCGCCGCGATCTTTGGAGCCGGGGTCTTTGGATACCTTGGCGAGATCCTCAAATTTTTCGCCCTTCTTGAGCCGGTCGATAATGTCTTTGGCTTCGCCTTCTTTCTCGACAAGGATGTGACGGGCCTTGTATTCCTTCTCGCCAAGATTGGCCTTGATGGTTTCGTATTCGCGCTTCACGTCGTCGTCGGTAACTTTGACGCTGCGGGCAAATTCATTGAGGTAGGCGCCAATCAACACGCCCTGACGAGCGATTTCGAGTTGGTTTTGCACGTCAGCTTTTTTATCCACGCCCTTTTTCAGCGCTTCCTGGGCCAGGGTTTCACGACGCACCAGTTCTTCACGCACGGCGGCCTGCAGTTCCGGTGTATTGGCCTGGCCTTGTGCCAGCTGGTTGGCCATCAGGATTTCCGCACGGCTGACGGGAATGGCTTTACCGTTGACTGTGGCGACCGTTTTGCCGGCAGCGGCTTGGGCGGGCTTGTCGGCAGCGGCAACAGGGTTGATGGCGAAGGCAGTGGTGAGGGCAATCAGGGAGGTGGAGAGCAGGGCGCGTTTCATGGGATTCCTGGACTGAAGGGTTAGCGAGGTATTTTCAGGGTTGAACTTCTTCGGGAGTCTTGGCTGTGATGCTTAGCGCATGGATGCCATTTTGCATCAGATCGCCGACGGCATCATACACCAGGCGATGGCGTTGCATGGTGGCGAGGCCGGCGAAGCGCGAGGCGACGATGCTCACTATGTAATGGCCCCCTTCCTTGGCGCCGGCATGGCCGGCATGGCGGGCACTGTCGTCGCGAATATCGAGGTTGGCGGGGGCAAGTTGCATCAGCCGTTCGCGCAGTATTTCAAGCGTGCTCATGTCGGAAAAACCTTTTTGAAGGGCTTCACCGTGACACGAGCATAGACGCCGGCGGCAACGTAGGGATCGGCGTTCGCCCAGGTTTGTGCGTCATCCAGTGAAGGGAATTCAGCCACGATCAGGCTGCCCGAAAATCCGGCCGGACCGGGGTCCGGGCTGTCGATGGCCGGGCAGGGGCCAGCCAGGATCAGCCGGCCAGCGGCTTGCAGGGCCTGCAAGCGCTCGAGATGGGGCGGGCGGGCACCCAGGCGTTTGTCAAGCGTGCCGGGGGTGTCTTCGCCTTGAATCATGTAGAGCATTTACGAGACCTCCTTTTCTTCTATGTACTTTGCGAGCACCAGGCCTTGGGCGACGATGAAGGCGAACATCAGCCCCATGCCGCCGAACAGCTTGAAGTTTACCCAGTCGGCCTCGCTGTAGTTGTTGGCGACGTAAAGGTTGAGTCCGCCCATTATGGTGAAGAAGCTGGCCCAGGCGAGATTGAGCCGCACCCACAGTGACTCGGGCAGGCTGACCTGGGCTTCGAGCATGGTGCGGATCAGGTTTTTCTTGAACAGGAAGGCTGAGCCCAGCAGCACCGTGGCAAAAAGCCAATACAGCACGGTCGGTTTCCATTTGATGAAGGTCGGGTCGCGCAGAAAGAGTGTCATGCCGCCAAAGACGACGATCAGGCCGCAGCTGACCCAAAGCATCTTGTCCACCTTGCCGTGGCGGAAATGTACCCAGGCGATCTGCGCCACTGTTGCAGCGATGGCAACGCCGGTGGCGACATAAATGTCCGCGAACTTGTAGGCGGCGAAAAACAGGATGACCGGGAAGAGATCGAAAAGGAATTTCATG